>JALTPW010001028.1 GCA_026999335.1 Chromatiales bacterium | reverse complement strand
GGGCGCATGAACTTGACTTCCGACCACCCTCACTGATAGTTATTGGACGTGTCGTCACTCTTGCCGAAGCATTGGGTTGTCTGGCAGCAGACAGATCGAATTTTTCACTCACCCGGGGTGCAGATAGTCTCTGCGCCAGTGCGGGATCATAAAAGGATTTCCATGCAGGCTGTTTTTTTTGTCGTCACGCTTTTCCTGACACTTTTCCTGGTATTGTCTCCCACGCCACTGCATGCCCAGGAAAAAGAAATTTCTCCCAGCCGTCAGGGCGAGCTGATTCACCTGCTCAAACAGGATTGCGGTTCCTGTCATGGACTGACGCTGGCGGGGGGCCTGGGTCCACCGCTATTGCCCGCCGACCTGTCCGGCAAGCCCCCTGAATGGTTGCGCGATGTCATACTCGACGGCATCCCCAACACGGCCATGCCTCCCTGGCGCCCCATCCTCAACGAAGACGAGGTCGCGTGGTTGGTGAAACGCATGCTACGAGGAATACGTCATGGCCAATAAGTACCGTTTTCGCTTCACCCCGGGCCTGATACTGGTATCGCTGCTGATAGCCGGCTGTTCCCAGTTAGACGTCGCCACCCTGCGTGGCACGGGGGATATGGGCATCATTATCGAACGTGCCGCTGGCAACGCCCTGGTAGTGGAAACCACCCATCACAGCATACTCGCGCGCGTGGAGGGACTGGGCAATCTATCCCACGCCTCAGCGGTTTTTTCCCGCGATGAGCGCTATGCCTATGTCTTCGGCCGTGATGGCGGCCTGTCCAAGGTGGATATCCTGCGCGGCCGACTGGTCAAACGTGTGGTGCAGGGCGGCAACAGCATCGGCGGCGCCATCTCCCAGGATGGCCGCCTGATCGCCGTCAGCAATTACAAGCCCGGTGGCGTCAAGATATTTGACGCAGAAACCCTGACGATGCTCGCCGATATCCCCGCCGTCTACGGCCACGATGGTGAACGCTCCAAGGTGGTGGGGCTGGTGGATGCCCCCGGCCAACGTTTCGTCTTCAGCCTGTGGGATGCGGGTGAGACCTGGGTGGTCGATATGCACGACCCCAAAAACCCACAAATCCGCAAATTCAGGGACATCGGCAAATTTCCCTATGACGGTCTCATTACGCCGGATGGCCGCTACTACATTGCCGGCCTGTTCGGCGAAGACGGCCTTGCCCTGCTGGATTTATGGAATCTGGACGCCGGCGTAAAACGTATTTTGGGGGGCTATGGGCGTGGTGAGCAGGCCTTGCCGGTCTACAAGATGCCACACCTGGAAGGCTGGGCAGCGGCGGGAGATTTGTTGTTCGTGCCCGCCGTCGGCCGTCACGAGGTGTTGGTGATCGAGCAAAAAAACTGGCAGGAGGTTGGCCGCATCGCCGTGCACGGACAACCGGTATTTGTCATGGCCCGCCCGGACAGCCGCCAGATCTGGGTCAATTTCGCCTTCCCCGACAACGATACCGTGCAGGTGATCGATGTACCGACCCAGCGCATTGTCAAAACACTGAAACCGGGTCCGGCGGTGCTGCACATGGAATTCACCCCCCGCGGTGAGCAGATATGGATTTCGGTTCGCGACAACGACCTCATCGTAGTCTATGACACGGAGACACTCCGCCAGGTCACGACACTGCCGGCGGACAAGCCCAGCGGGATCTTCTTTACCTCACGCGCACACGAGATCGGCCTGTAAGCTATGAATACACTGGAAAAACGCCTGCTGAACGATTTTCAGCGTAACCTGCCCCCCTCCCCCACACCGTTTGCGGACATGGCTGGAGAATTGGGCGTGACAGAAGAAGAGGTCATCAGCGGTCTGCGCACCCTGACGGAGCGCGGCGTCGTCAGCCGGGTCGGGCCAGTTTTCCGCCCCCAGCGTTGCGGCGCCAGTTCTCTGGTGGCCATGACGGTGCCAGAAGCCAGACTGGAGGCGGTGGCAGAACTGGTCAACGCCTTTCCCGGAGTCAATCACAATTATGAACGCGAACATCGTCTCAATCTCTGGTTCGTCGTCACCGCAGACACCCGGGAACATCTACAGGCCTTACTGCAACACATCGAACAGCAAACGGGTCTTGCCACACTGCCCCTGCCCATGCAGACCGAGTACCACATCGACCTGGGGTTTCCATTGCAATGGGATTAACGGCGCGGGATCAACAGCTGGTCGCCGCCATCCAGGGTGGTCTGCCACTGGTATCCCGCCCCTTTGCCGAGATTGGCGCCCGTATCGGTTTGAGTGAAAACGAAACCATCGAACGCATCCAGGCGCTACTGGCCGATGGCACCATAAAACGGCTGGGGGTGGTGGTGCGTCATCACGAACTGGGGTACCGCGCCAACGCCATGACCGTATGGAACATCCCCGATGACCAGGTGGACGAGCTTGGCCGGCGCATTGGCGGCGTGAATTTCGTTACCCTCTGTTACCGTCGGCCACGCCACCTGCCGGACTGGCCCTACAACCTGTTTTCCATGATCCACGGACAAAACCGTGCTGCCGTGTTACACAACATCGAGCATCTGATCGAGCGTTGTGGCCTGAAAGCTATCCAACATGAAGTGTTGTTCAGCCGCCGGCGCTTCAAGCAGTGCGGGGCCCACTATATCGATGCGCCACCCCATCAACCGGTCGTGGCAAGAATGCACAGCCCGTCGGAAGGCCAAGCCTGATGGATACCCGGGATGCCACCATCATCAACCAGCTGCAGGGGGGATTCCCCATCACCGAGCGGCCCTACGCCGAGGTGGCGAAAACGCTGGCGATCACGGAAAAAGAACTCATTGAACGGCTTGAAAATTTGCTCGCGGAAGGTCTTCTTAGCCGCTTCGGCCCCTTGTACCATGCCGAGCGCCTGGGCGGCGGCCTGACCCTGGCCGCACTGCATGTGCCCGATGAAGGCTTCGACCGCGTGGCGGAGCAAGTCAACCATTTCCCGGAGGTAGCGCATAACTACCAACGGGAACACCACCTGAACATGTGGTTTGTGCTGGCAACGGAAACAGCGGAAAGGATAGATGAAGTGCTCACCGAGATTGAGCAAAAAACGGGCTGCCGGGTGTATAACGTGCCGAAGATAGAGGAATTTTTTGTGGGGCTGCGCTTCGAGCTATGAATACCGTCATCGACACCACCGACCGGCGCATCATTGCCGTCACCCAGGGGGGGCTACCACTGACGCCACGCCCCTATGCCATAATCGCCGCACAGCTGGGCCTCGATGCCAATGATGTCATGACCCGCATGCAGCGCATGCTCGACAGCGGTGCCATCCGCCGTATCGGCGCGGTACCGAATCATTATGCCCTGGGATTCAAGGGTAACGGTATGTCCGTGTGGGATGTCCCGGATGACGCGATAAAGGAAGCCGGACAAACCATCGGCGCCCTCGACTTTGTCAGTCACTGCTACCACCGTCCCCGCCATCCGCCGACCTGGCCCTATAACCTGTTTGCCATGGTGCATGGTCGTGACCGCGCCGAAGTCGACGAAAAAGTTCGCCACATCGCGGCCATACTGGGGGCAAAAAATCGTGGACACGAGGTTTTGTTCAGCACACGTATTTTGAAAAAAACCGGCCTGCGTATCGTCGGCTGACTGGAGTCAAACATGTTCCGCATATCACAATATCTCCAGGAACTGAAAAATCCCACCCCCTTGACGCCCAAGCGCAAGCCGCCCGGCCCGGTGGTGATCTGGAACTTGATCCGCCGCTGCAATCTCACCTGCAAGCATTGTTACTCCATTTCCGCCGACAAGGATTTTCCCGGCGAGCTGTCGCGCGAAGAAATCTTTACCGTCATGGACGACCTCAAGAATTTCCACGTACCGGTGCTGATCCTCTCCGGCGGCGAGCCCCTGCTGCACCCCGATATTTTTGACCTATCCCACCGCGCCAAGGCAATGGGGTTCTATGTGGGCCTGTCCACCAACGGCACCCTGATCGACGCGTCCAACATCGACAGCATCGCCGCCGTGGGCTACGACTATGTCGGCATCAGTATCGACGGCATCAAGGAGACCCACGACATATTCCGGCGCATGGACGGAGGCTTCGAGGCCGCCCTCAACGGCATCCGCCTGTGCCGTGACAGTGGCGCCAAGGTGGGACTGCGCTTCACCATGATGCAGGACAACGCCCATGAACTACCGCAGATGCTACAGCTCATGGAAGACGAAGGCATCGACAAGTTTTATTTCTCCCACCTCAACTATGCCGGGCGCGGTAATGTGCACCGCAAGGACGACACGGTATTCCAGACCACCCGCCAGGCCATGGAACGACTGTTCGATACCTGCTGGCGCTATGTGGAAGAGGGACAAACAAAGGAATTCGTCACCGGCAACAACGACGCCGACGGGGTCTACCTGCTGCTGTGGATAAAAAAACACTTTCCCGACAAAGTCGATCACATGCGGGCCAAACTGGCTCAGTGGGGGGGCAACTCATCGGGCGTCAATGTGGCCAACATCGACAACCTGGGCAAGGTGCACGCGGACACCATGTGGTGGGACTACACCCTGGGCGACGTGCATCAGCGGCCCTTTTCGCAGATCTGGCAGGACACCTCCGACCCGCTCATGGCCGGGCTCAAGTCCCACCCACGTGCCGTCAAGGGCCGCTGTGGCCAATGTCGGTATTTTGACATCTGCAACGGCAACACGCGGGTGCGCGCCTACCAGGTCAGCGATGATTTCTGGGCCGAAGACCCGGGTTGTTACCTCAGCGACGAAGAGATCGGCGTCAGCGGGGCGGGCGAACGCCTGCTCAACACGCCCTACGTCTCCCGGCACAAAAAACAACACTATTCACCGCAGCATTGAATGGGCAGCCAACCATGACCAGAACAATCACCTCCCTCAGCGCCCTTCTCCTGCTCGTTCTAGGCAGCGGTATTGGTAACGCCACCCCACCGCCTTCGGCCTCCCAGCTGTATGACGAGCACTGCGGCGAGTGCCACGGTAAAGACCGCCTGGGCAGAATGGGGCCAGCCCTGTTGCCGGGCAACCTGGGACGCACCTCACCCACCAAGGCCTACACCGCCATTCACGAGGGGCTGCCAGCGACACAGATGCCAGCCTTTGGCGACCATCTCAGCAAGACACAAATCCAGACCCTAGTGGACTACATTTTCACGCCCCTGCCACAAACCCCGCGCTGGGGGGCGGAGGAGATCATCGCCTCGCAAATCATCCACAATGCCCCCGGCAGCCTGCCCGACAAACCCATCTACGACGCCGACCCGCTCAACCTGTTCATCGTCGTGGAGATCGGCGACCACCATGCCACCATCCTGGATGGCGACAGCTTCGAGCCGATTTACCGTTTTGCCACCCGGCGCGCCCTGCACGGTGGGCCGAAGTATGCACAGAACGGGCGCTTCGTCTATTTCGCCTCCCGCGACGGCTGGATCAGCAAATTCGACATGTACAACCTGAAACTGGTGGCCGAGATCCGTGCCGGGATCAACACCCGTAACCTGGCCGTGTCCGGTGACGGGCGCTATGTGATGGTGGGCAACTACCTTCCCCACACCCTGGTGGCCCTCGACGCCAGCGATCTCTCCCTGATCAAGGTGATCCCGGTGGGTGATGAAAAGGGCCTGAAAAGCTCACGCGTCAGCGCGGTCTACCAGGCGGCACCACGCAACAGCTTCATCGCCGCCCTGAAGGACATTCCCGAAGTCTGGGAGATCTCCTACGAAGACGATGCCAAGCCGCCCTACACTGGCCTGGTGCATGATTATCGCAAGGACTCCGGCGATGTCCTTCCGGACGAAACGATGCAATTCCCCGTGCGCCGCATCGTCCTGGACGACTACCTGGACGACTTTTTCTTCGATCAGGATTACCGTTTTCTGATAGGTTCCGCGCGCGGCGGTGGCAAGGGCCAAGTGGTATTTCTGGACGGTGCGCGCAAGGTCGCAGACATCGACCTGCCCGGCTTCCCGCACCTGGGTTCAGGCATCAGCTGGAAATATCAGGGCCACCCGGTGATGGCCACCCCGAACCTCAAAGAGGGCGTGGTCAGCATCATCAACATGCGGGACTGGAAGGTGATCAAGCGTCTCAATACCCTCGGCCCCGGCTTTTTCATGCGCAGCCACGAAAACACCCCCTATGCCTGGGTCGACGTATTTTTCGGTCCCAATAAGGATGTCATGCACATTATCGACAAGCGCACCCTCGAAATCGTCAAAACCCTGCGACCGGCGCCCGGCAAGACGGTGGGGCACGTAGAATTCACCCGCGACGGCAGCCACGCATTAGTGAGTATCTGGGAGATGGACGGCGCCCTTATTATCTACGACGCCAAAACCCTGCAGGAAGTCAAACGCATCCCCATGAAAAAGCCGTCGGGGAAATACAACGTCTACAACAAGACCCGGCGTTCCGCCGGCACCAGCCACTGAGCCAGTTTGCAACATGCCGGCATTGATCTATATCAAGTCGATATCCCGACCCAGTCACTATTATATTACCTATTCATGTATTTTCGGTGTGCTGTAAGGGGAAGCCTATGAATGCGAG
>JALTPW010001027.1 GCA_026999335.1 Chromatiales bacterium | reverse complement strand
AAGCGTCTACTGCCGCCTCAGGGCGCTTATTTTTGGTGCTGCAGGACAACTTCCCTGTGGCGCTGAACCCGGCATTATCACCTTTGAAAGAGTACTCGACGCACATGGCATTGTCGGATTACGTCACCACCCTCGGTCAGACCCTGTTGGCCCGCTATGGCGAGCGGGTGCACAAGGTCTCCATCGACGCCAGCTTCACCTGCCCCAATCGCGATGGCAGCAAGGGGCGTGGCGGCTGTACCTTTTGCAACAACAGTTCCTTCAGCCCCAACGGTCGTCAACCGGCACCCATCGCCGAGCAGATTGCCGCCGGGCGTGCGGTGATTGCCGAGCGCACAGGGGCGCGCAAGTTTCTCGCCTATTTTCAAGCCTATACCAACACCTACGGTGAGATGGCGCGACTCAAGGCCCAGTACGAGCAGGCCCTGGCTGAACCGGGTGTGATCGGTCTGGCGGTGGGTACGCGGCCTGATTGCGTGGAACCGGCGGTGCTGGATTTGCTCGCCGGCTACCAGGCCCGGGGCAAGGAGATCTGGCTGGAACTGGGCCTGCAGTCCAGCTTCGACCACAGTCTGCTGCGGGTCAACCGCGGCCACGGTTACGCCGAATATCGTGATACCCTGCATGCCGCCCGTCAGCGTGGTTTACGGGTTTGTACCCACCTCATTCTCGGTCTGCCGGGGGAAAATGCCGGGCATGCCCGCGCCACCCTGGAGCGGGTGTTGGCGGAAGGCGTGGACGGACTCAAATTTCACGCCCTGCACGTGGTCAAAGGTACTCGCCTGGCCAATGAGTGGCGACGGGGTGAATACCGGCCGTGGGAGATGGATCAGTATATCGAGACGGTGGTGGATCTGCTGGAATTGACGCCACCCGAGGTGGTGTTTCACCGCCTAACCGGCACCGCTTCACCGTCTATTCTGCTGGCGCCTGAGTGGTGCAGCGGGAAGTGGCGGGTGTTGAACGGTATCGAGGCAGAGCTGCGCCGCCGGGGCAGTCGCCAGGGTTCGGCTTTGGCGGAAAGCCCGGAAAGAGACGTCGTTGGCAGCCGGGCCTGTCGGGTGTAATTTGGAGCAAAGCCTGGGCCACGATGGCCTGAGGAGTTGTTTCTACCGTTAATGCCAACTCACCTGTAGGAGCGGCTTCAGCCACGAATGCTGCAGCTTGGAAAAGCACCACAGTCCAGATCCGCTCTTACGCTCAAACCCGATACACGAATAATCAGCAGTGAGGTCTCATGAGTAAAATGGAACTGGTCTGTCCCGCCGGCAGTCTGCCGGCACTCAAGGCTGCGGTGGACAATGGTGCGGACACTGTCTACATGGGCTTTCGCGATGCCACTAATGCGCGCAATTTCCCTGGTCTGAATTTCGACGAACGCACGGCAGAGCGAGGCATTCGTTACGCCCACGAACGCGGCCGCAAGGTGTTGCTGGCGCTCAATACCTACCCGCAGCCACGAACCTGGGCGGTCTGGACTGCGGCGGTGGATCGCGCCGCGCGCTTGGGCGTCGATGCCCTGATCCTCGCCGATGCCGGGTTGATGCGCTACGCCAGTCGGACTCATCCCGGGCTGCGCCTGCATCTCTCGGTGCAGGGTTCGGCCACCAGTCCCGAGTCCATCGCTTTCTATCGTGACAATTTCAACATCCAGCGCGTCGTGCTGCCGCGGGTGCTGTCTCTGTCGCAGGTACGGCGGGTGGTAAAAAACACCGACGTGGCGGTGGAGACCTTCGCCTTCGGCTCCCTGTGCGTGATGGTGGAGGGGCGCTGTTATCTCTCTTCCTATGCGACCGGTGAATCGCCCAACACCTGCGGTGCCTGTTCACCGGCCAAGGCGGTACGCTGGGAAGAGACTGCGGGCGGTCGCGAGGTGCGCCTCAACCAGGTGCTCATTGACCGTTATGCCGCGGGTGAAAACGCCGGCTACCCGGTGATCTGCAAGGGCCGCTTCGAGGTCAATGGTGAGCTGGGTTATGCCATCGAAGCGCCCACCAGCCTGAGTGTATTGGACATCCTCCCCGAGTTGCAGGCCATCGGCGTGCAGGCCATCAAGGTCGAGGGACGCCAGCGCAGTCCGGCCTATGTGGCTCAGGTGACGCGAGTTCTGCGTCAAGCCCTGGATGCTGTTGGCGCCAGCCCGGCGACCTATGCCCCACGCAGCGACTGGATCGCCCAGCTCGACAAGGTGTCTGAGGGTTCCACCCATACCCTCGGCGCCCTGGAACGCGAGTGGCAATAAGTTTTTTTTGCAGGATCGGCTTCAGCCGCGACAGCTTATGTTGAATAGCTCATCGTCAAACGGCGTATCACGATTTCTGCATGTTTTAAATTAATATCAGTAAGATAGGGTATTTTTATGAAGTTTTCTCTAGGGCCTGTGCTCTACTTCTGGCCCAAGGATGAGGTACTGGATTTCTATCGGCAGGTCGCTGACTGGCCGCTGGACATCGTCTACCTGGGCGAGACGGTGTGTGCCAAGCGCCGTCTGATGTGTCTGCACGACTGGCTGGAAGTGGCCACGCAGCTGACGGCGGCGGGTAAGGAAGTCGTGCTCTCCAGCCTGGTGTTGCTGGAGGCCGATTCCGAATTGAAGGCTCTCCGGCAAATCGTTGACAATGGCCACTACGCGGTGGAAGCCAACGACATGGCGGCGGTGCAGTTGGCGGCCGGGCGTGTGCCTTACGTGGCGGGCCCGCAGCTGAATATCTACAATGGCGAGAGCCTTTCTCTGCATCGCAGCCTGGGCGCTACCCGCTGGGTGCTGCCGGTGGAACTGCCGCATACCACCCTGGCTGATCTGCAAGATCAGCGCCCCGTCGGATTGGAAACCGAGGTGTTCGCCTTCGGCCGTCTGCCACTGGCCTTTTCCGCGCGCTGTTTCACTGCCCGTACCCACAACCTGCCCAAGGACGATTGTCAATTCCGCTGTGTGGACTACCCCGATGGCATGCTGTTGAAAACCCAGGATCAGCGACAGTTTCTGGCCATGAATGGCATCCAGACCCTGTCGGCCGCCACCAGTAATCTCATCGGCGCCCTACCGGACATGGCTGCGCTGGGCGTGGACGTGGTGCGTTTGTCGCCGCAGTCACGGTACATGGCCCAGATTGTGGAAACCTTCGCCGCCGTGCGCGATGGTTCACTCGAGCCGCTGGCGGGACAGACTCGGGTGGCGACACTGGTTAGCGGTGAGGTCTGCAACGGTTACTGGCATGGTGAGGCGGGGATGGACTGGCACGGGGCATCGGCACAGGGCCGCCGATTGTAGATTTTTTTACCGGAATGGCAGGGCGGAATCCTGCTGGCCGCCAATATTACGCGCCCCCTGTGTCACGACGATATACAACCATTTGGCGTCAGCATCGATAGCTGTAATATTCATGATGAAACTACGTTGAATCTGAATTACAGTAGCCACCCGGTTTAATTTAGGCTGTGTGGTGTTTCCATGACCTCCCTCTCTCCAGTTTTCTCTGCTTCCGCTACGCAGACTGCAGTTATGAAAGCACGCCTCAAGCGCTTGCAACGGCACCTGCAACATGGCCTTATCGAACGCGATACGCCGATTCGTCTGACCCTGCTGGCCATGCTCTCCGGTGAGCACCTGTTGCTTATCGGCCCGCCGGGCACGGCCAAGAGCGAACTGGCGCGGCGCCTGCGCCGGGTGTTTCGCGGCGGGCAGTATTTTGAGCGCCTGTTGACCAAGTTTTCGGTGCCGGAAGAGCTGTTTGGCCCCTTGTCCATCAAGGCGCTGGAAGAGGATCGCTACGAACGTCTCACCGCTTCCTACCTGCCCAGCGCGTCCATTGCCTTTATCGATGAAATCTTCAAGGCCAACAGCGCCATTCTGAATGCCTTGCTGACCCTGCTCAACGAGCGCGAATTCGACAATGGTGCGCAACGCGTAAAGACGCCGCTGGCGGCGGTGATCGGCGCCAGCAACGAACTGCCGGAAGGTGACGAGCTGGATGCCCTCTACGACCGTTTCCTGCTGCGCTATGAGATCGGTCCGGTGAGTGACGAGGGTTTTCATCAACTGCTGCAACTGGATGATGCGCCGGCGCCGGTGTTGGATGAGGTGGATTTGCTTTGCGCCGATGACCTGTCTGCGGTGCAGGCGGCAGCGACACGGCTGCCGCTGGCCGAGGATGTCTATTACCTGTTGGGCGGCCTGCGCGCCTTCCTGCGCGAGCGGCATATCACGGTTTCTGATCGGCGCTGGCGCAAGATCGTAAAGCTGTTACAGGTGGCGGCCTGGAGCAACGGCCAGTCGCAGGTACAGGTGTGGGATTGCTGGTTGTTACAATATTGTCTGTGGCAGCAGCCCAAGCAGCGTGCAACCATCCTGCACTGGTATCAGTCACACCTCGGCACCGATGCGGTGGTCAATCCGGAGCGCCTCAAGCGTCTTATCGGCGTGTGGCGCGAGACCCTGGAAAAGGAGCGCAACAACAAGCGTCACCTGGGCAATGAAAAAGGTGAACGTCTGTACGTCGATCATCAGGGACAGCTGACCACCCTCAGCGGGCGCGAATACAGTGCTGCCGACAATGGCGAGCCGTTGTATCTGGCGCCGCCGGATCAGACCGACCGTAGCAATGCGGGCCAGGGTTACCGGTGTGAGGAATTACAGGAACAGTTTTTTGATGATCACTATCAGCAGTGCCATGTGGACGGCAAGTGGGTGCGTATCAGTGAATACACGGCCAATCCCGACAACCGTCTCATGCGCCATGAAAGTTTTTCGCCGCATACCGAGCCGGTGCGCTACAGCGAATCACATATTCATGAGCGGGTGATGGCCACACAGGATCTGCTCGATGCTATCGCCAATTTCAAACAGGTGCTCGGCAGGAAACTGGAGACCATTGCCGCCGATGTGACTGATCACCTGTGGCTGGATCCGGGCTTTGCCGTGCCAGCGCAGGAAAATCTACGCGACAGCCTAACGGTGATCGAGGCCCTGGAGGTGCAAATCCGTGAATTGCAGGAAGGTTTCCGACAGTTGCCACGGCAGTAGGTTGAGGTAAGCGGAGCCGTACTAGCGCAGTGTCTCATACTAAGTGCAGATATAAAAAGCCCGTCAATAGACAAGCACCAGGCGCAGCCCGCAGAGAAGGGGGGTTCCCTTTTCAAGGGCTGCCTTGCAGCTGTCCTTTCTCGTTTCGTCTATATCTGCGCTTAGTATGAGACACTACACTGGTGAATACTCCCTGAAACTTGAGTAAAAGGCTGGATATCGATATGACAAGAATTTATACAATAGACCCGGGCGCTACAATTGATAATTTTAATACCGGATTGGTTAATGAGGGGCTTCTGGAGAATATTCAATAGATCCATCTATTACAAAAGATGATATTAACCAGCTCACCAACTCAATCCACCCCCTGTTTGATATTCCGTTACTCGTGTCTCAAAAAAGTTTTTTTCTTTGCGAATATTGGACTGTTCATCTAACCAGGGCAATGCACATTTTGCTTTTGGGAAAGGTTCAGAAAAACCCAGCTGACGGGCGCGGCGATTGGCGATGAAACGGAATTGTTCAATATGATCTTCGGTTTTGTAGCCAAGCATCGGTTCATGCAAGATATAATTGGCGTAGGCTTGTTCGGCTGCTTCGGCTTCATTCCACATTTGGCGCAGGGCATCGCTGTCGGGTTTGATGTTTTCTTCCTGCATCAGTTGTTTGATGGTACGAATGCCAAAACTGCAATGCATGACTTCATCTCGCATAATGTATTGCAATTGTTCGGCCGTGCCTTTCATTAACCCCCGACGCTGCAAGGCAAAGATAGGGCTGAAACCGTTGAAGAACCAACAGCCTTCAAACACCGCAGCGAAGAAAATATAGGACATAAGAAACGCTTGTAAATCGTCACGATTTCTCAAGTCCATATCCGAACGCAACACCGAATCCAAACGCCGGTTGGCGATTTTTATTTTGCCGTGAATTTCTGGAACGACGCGGTAACGGTTATAAATTTCACCTTGATCCAGGCCAATGGTTTCAATGCAATGTTGATAGGTCCAGGTGTGCAGGGCTTCTTCATAAACTTGCCGTGCCTGATAAATTTGCAGTTCTGGCGCAGTTATTTTTTCCATTACTGCCAAACCAACATTACGCATGGCAAGGATGTCGGAGGTTGTTAAATAGGCCAAAACATTTTCGTAAATATGACATTCGTTATCACTTAGTTTGTGGTGATAATCTTGAATATCTTGCGCCATGTTGATGTCCAGAGGAGTCCAGTGGTTTTTGTTCGCGTTAAGAAAATAATTCCACGCCCAGGGGTATTTAAATGGTGCGAGTTGGTTGACATCGGCCAGGCCGTTAACCACGCGTTTATCTTCTGCCCGCACCGGTTCCAATTGGCTTATATTGCTGTGTTCCAGATCGCTGATCATGGTTTTCACGGCGGGTTCCAGCGTCTCTTTTTTTGCTTTGGTCGGTGAGGTTTTTAAGGGCTCGTCCCAGTGCAACATAATTTTCTCCTTTATTGGCAGGCTTCGCAGTCAGGATTATCAGTTGAGCAAA
>JALTPW010001026.1 GCA_026999335.1 Chromatiales bacterium | reverse complement strand
TCGAATTGAACGCGGTATAGAGCAGCACGAAGATGAAGAAGATGGTCAACGGCACAATGATCGCCAATCGTGTCATCGCCCGCTGCTGATTCTCGAAAGCTCCACCCCACTCGATCCAGTAGCCCGGTGGCATTTCGACCTGTGCCTCAATGGCCGCTTCCGCCGCCTGCACAAAGCTGTCTACATCGCGGCCGCGCACATCCATCTGGATCACGGCGTAGCGCTGCAACTGTTCGCGGCGGATGAAGGAGTAGCCCTCCGTCACCGACACCGTGGCCACCTTGTGCAGCGGCACGATGGCACCATCGGGGCTGCGCAGCGGAATATTGCGAATGGCATCCACTGACATTTTAACCGCATCGTTGAGGCGCACGGTGATGTCGAAACGCTTGACGCCATCGATCAGGGTTGAGACCGGTTCATTGCCGATGCCGGTACGTACTACGGTCAGTATCTCATCGGCGTTCATGCCGTAGCGAGCCAGTTGTTCGCGGTTGACGCGGATCTGAATCTGCGGCTTGCCGAGGTTGGCCTCCAGCGAGAGATCGGCCACGCCCTCTACCTGGCTGATGGCGTTTTTAACCTGTTGACTGATGCGATCCAGTTCTTTCAAATCCTGGCCGTAGAGCTTGGCCGCCAGGGTAGCGCGCACGCCGGAGATCAGCTCTTCCACGCGCATCTGAATCGGCTGAGTGAAGCTGATCACCGCCGTCGGCACCACCACTTCCAACTGCTCACGCATCTCACCCACCAGATTGGCCATCTTCCGATCAGCATCGGGCCATTCGTCATGGGGATTCAGCTCGGTGTAGATCTCCATATAGTTCACATCGGCGATCTCGCCCTTCTCGGCACGGCCGATCATGGCGATGGTGGTTTTCACTTCGGGAAAGGCGGTCAGCACCTTCGACACATCCTTGGAAATTTCAATCGACTGCTCCAGCGAGGTGGAGGGAATCGACACCACGCGCCACATGATCGACCCCTCCTGCAACTGCGGCATGAACTCCTTGCCCAGCAGTGGGAAGAGCGCCAGCGCACCGATCAACAACCCTACCGCCGCGCCGACCACGGTTTTTTTGTGCGCCAGAGACCAGGCCAGCGTCGGCAGATAGGCCCGTTTCAACCAGCGCACTAACAACGTATCGCGCTCCTCTTTGGGTTTGAGGATCAACACCGCCAGCACCGGAATAATCGTCAGCGTCAACAGCAACGAACCCGCCATAGCGAAGCTGATAGTGAAAGCCATCGGTTTGAACAGCTTGCCCTCCAGCCCTTCGAGGCTGAACAGCGGCATGAAGACCACGATGATAATCAGGATGGCAAAGGCGATGGGGTTAGCCACCTCTTTAGCAGCGGCCAATACGGCGGCGTTGCGATTGACTTTTTCACCCTTCTCACGCCATTCGGCCATGATGCGAAAGGCGTTCTCGGTCATCACTATCGCGCCGTCGATCATCATGCCGATACCGATGGCCAGCCCCGCCAACGACATCAGGTTGGCCGACAAACCGACCTCAGCCATAAAGATGAAGGCGATCAGCATTGCCAGTGGCAAAGCAGAGATCACCACGACCGCTGAACGTATCTCACCAAGAAAGAGAAACAGGATAATGATCACCAGAATGGAGCCTTCCATCAGCGCCTTCACAACGGTGCCAATGGCCTTGTCTACCAGGTCGGTGCGCTCGTAGACCGGCCGCAGCTCAACGCCTTCCGGCAAGGCAGACTTGACGATGGCAAACTTCTCCTTCACTGCCTCCACCACGTTCTTGGCGTTCTCGCCGATACGGGCCAGCGCCATGCCCAGCACCACCTCTTCACCATCGCGTGTGACGGCACCAAAACGCAGCGCCGCTTGCTGGGCGATATCGGCCACGTCACGCAGGAAGACCGGCGTGCCATCCTCGACCTTGACGACAATGTTGCCGATGTCGGTCTCGTTCTCCACCAGCCCCAGGCCACGCACCAGATACTGCTCCGAACCCTGATTGATGTACTGGCCTCCCACCTGACCGTTGTTGCGTTCGATCACTTCCATCACTTCACGGAAGCTGAGGTCGTATTCGATCAGCC
>JALTPW010001025.1 GCA_026999335.1 Chromatiales bacterium | reverse complement strand
ACAGCGGCCGCCGTGACAGCCATGCCGCCACACCACCGGGGCCGGTAACGAAACCGCCCATGCCCAGCACCGCCGCCGGGCGCCGATGGTGCATCACCGCCAGGCTCTGCCACAGGGCTTGCAACAGCTTGAAGGGCGCCATGACCAGACTGGTCATACCCTTGCCACGCAGACCGCTGACATCGATAAAGTCGATGGGATAACCCGCCTGCGGCACCACCTCGGCCTCCAGGCCGCTACGGGTACCCAGCCAGCTCACCTCCACGCCGTGTCCGCGCAACTCGTCGGCCACCGCCAGCGCCGGGAACACGTGACCACCAGTACCACCGGCCATCAGCAGGATGCGTGTCGGTGCGCTCATGCCTTCACCCTCCGCGCACGCTTCAGGGTCGGTGTGTGTTTTTGCTCAGGCTCGCGCACGACACGCCGCGCCAGCGGTTGTTTCTGTAGTGGATGCTCGTGCGACACGCGCAGCAGTAGAGCACATGCCATGCAGGTGACGACGATCGATGAGCCACCGTAGCTCATCAGCGGCAGGGTCAGGCCCTTGGTGGGCAATACACCCATGTTCACACCCAGGTTAATGAAGGCCTGCATGCCCAACCACAGACCAAGGCCGTAGCTCAGGTAGGCGCCAAAATCACTACCCGCCTGTTGCGCCCGGTGACCAATAACAAAGGCACGCCACACCAGCAGTGCAAACAGACCGACCACTATCAGTACGCCCACCAGCCCCAGCTCTTCGGCCAGCACGGCGAACAGGAAGTCTGTGTGTGCCTCGGGCAGGTAAAACAATTTCTGCACACTGCCGCCCAGACCGACCCCCCACCACTCACCACGACCAAAGGCGATCAACGCCTGGGTCAACTGAAAACCACTGTCGAAGGGGTCGGCCCAGGGATCGGCGAACGACGTCAGGCGCGCCATGCGGTAGGGGGTGGCCAACACCAGCGCCGCAGCAGCACCCAGCGTGCTGGCAAATAACACGCCAAATTGCCACAGCCGCACACCGCCGAGAAACATCATTCCCAGCACCGTGGCGGTAATCACCACAGCGGCGCCGAAGTCCGGCTCGGCCAGCAGCAGGCCGCCGATCAACCCCACCAACAGCATAGGCTTGAGGAAGCCCTTCACCGAACTGCGCACCTCTTCACCACGCCGCACCAGGTACCCGGCCAGATAGACCACAATGAACAGTTTCATCAATTCCGAGGGTTGCAGATTGAACAGACCCAGCCCCAACCAACGGGTACTGCCGTTGATCTCACGCCCCAGTCCCAACACCGCCACCAGCAACACCAAGCCGAACAGCAGCAACACCGAACCGAGGCGTTCCCAGTACACCAGCCGGGTACGTAGTATGAGGGCACCGGTCAACAGCCCGATGACGACGAACAGGGCCTGCCGCCAGAAATAGTAGAAAGGCTGGCCGGTCTGCCGCTCGGCAATGGAGATAGAGGCCGAAGCAACCATCACCAGTCCCAAGGCCAGCAAGGCCAGTACCACGCCCAACAGCCAGAAATCGAGCACGAAACGGCCATGACGGGCATCGCTGAGGGGACGCAGGACGGGAATTGCGCGCGCGCTCATGACGCCTCCTCCAGCGCCCGTACGGCGAGAATGAAGGCATCACCACGGGCGGCGAAACCATCGAACATGTCGAAGCTGGCACAGGCCGGCGACAACAGCACCGCGTCATCCGGCTGCGCCAGCACGCGGGCGCGAGCCACGGCGTCGGCCATGCTGTTGGCACGCTGTACCGGCACCGCTCCATCCAGCGATAGTTCGATAATGTCTGCCGCCTCGCCCATCAACACGGCCGCACGACCCTTACTTGCCAACACAGCACGCAAAGGCACGAAATCCGCGCCCTTGCCCTGACCTCCGGCAATCAAAACCAGCGGGCCATCCAGCCCCTCGATGGCCGCCAGGGTGGCGCCGACATTGGTACCTTTGGAGTCGTTATACCAGCGCACGCCGTCGATCTCCGCCACCCATTGCGTGCGATGCCAGAGGCCGGCGAAACGTTGCAGGGTGGCCAACATGGCCGTTATGGACAGCCCCATGGCCTCACCCACGGCCAGTGCGGCAAGGGCATTCGCCTGGTTGTGACGGCCCGCCATACGCAGCTCGCGCACCGGCATCAACGGTATCTCACCCTTGGCCAGCCAGTCTTCAGCGTCGTGTTCGAGAATGCCGAAATCGCTCACCAACGGCCGCCCCCGGGTAAAGCCCACGGTCTTGCGGCCCGGCACCTGCATGGCCACCACACTTGGGTCATCGCAATTCACCACCATCGTGCCGTAGCCACGGTAAATACGCTGCTTGCTGGCGGCATAGACCGACATACTGGGATAGCGATCCATGTGATCGGGGCTGATATTGAGCACCACGGCCACGGCCGCATCGAGAGAATGGGTAGTCTCCAACTGGAAGCTGGACAGCTCCAGGATGTAGAAATCGGGCTCGCTGTCGCTCAGCAAATCCAGTGCCGGACGGCCGATGTTGCCGCCCACGCGCACGGTACAACCGGCGTCCGCAGCCATCTCACCGAGCAGAGTGGTCACAGTGGACTTGCCATTGGAGCCGGTAATGGCAACCACCGGCGCACGGGCGTGACGCGCAAACAGCTCGATATCGCCGATGATCTCAGCACCGCGTGCACGCGCGGCCTCGATCAACGGCTCACTGACAGCGACGCCAGGGCTGACGATGAGCTGGCGGGCATGCGTAAACCAAGCCGTGTCGAAACCACCCAGGGCGACCGGCACATCGGCGAAATTCCGCGCCAGCTCGTCGCGGCCAGGCGGATTGACGCGGCTGTCGGTCACCGCCACGGATATACCACGCGCACGCAGGAAGCGCAGCACGGACAGCCCGGTGACGCCCAGGCCAACCACCAACGTCTCGGGCCGTATCTGCGTTTCTTGTGTCGTTTGTACCGTCACCACTGTCACCGAATCTTCAGCGTCGCCAGCCCCACCAGCACCAGGATCACGGTAATGATCCAGAAGCGCACGATGACGCGGGGCTCGGGCCAGCCCTTGAGTTCGAAATGGTGATGCAACGGCGCCATGCGGAAGATGCGCTTACCGGTGAGTTTGTACGAGGCCACCTGCATGATCACCGACACCGTCTCCATCACGAACACGCCACCCATGATCAGCAGCACCAGTTCCTGATGCACCACCACGGCGACGATGCCCAGCGCCGCACCCAGCGCCAGGGCACCGATATCACCCATGAACACCATCGCCGGATAGGCGTTGAACCACAGGAAACCCAGCCCCGCACCCACCAGCGCGCCACAGAACACCACCGTCTCACCCACCCCGGGGATGAAGGGAATGGACAGATAAGCGGCAAACTTGGCGTGGCCGGTCACGTAGGCGAAGATACCCAGCGCACCAGCCACCATCACCGTGGGCAGCACGGCGAGGCCATCAAGACCATCGGTGAGATTGACCGCATTGCTGGAGCCGACGATGACGAAGTAGGCCAGCACCACAAAACCCCAGCCCAGCGGCACCGCCACATCCTTGAAAAAAGGCACGATAAGCTGGGTCTCCGCCGGCAACTCGGCGGTGATGTACATAAAACCCGCCGCGCCCAGTGCCACCACCGACTGCCAAAAATACTTGTAGCGCGCAATCAATCCACGCGAGTCCTTTTTCACCAGCTTTTTGTAATCGTCCACCCAGCCGATGAGACCGAACAACAGCGTGGTGAGCAGTACCACCCACATGTACTTGTTACTCAGATCCGACCACAGCAGGGTACTCACCGAAATGGCGACCAGGATCATCGCACCGCCCATGGTCGGCGTGCCGGCTTTTTGCAGGTGGCTCTCGGGGCCATCGTCACGCACCACCTGCCCCACCTGATAGTGGCTCAGCCGGCGGATCATGGCCGGACCGACGAGAAAGGAGATCAGCAGCGCCGTCAGCGCGCCAAGAATGCTGCGCAGGGTCAGATACTGGAATACACCGAAGCCGCTATGGAATTGGCTCAGATAGTCGGTGAGGTAGAGCAGCATCAGGAGCCTCCCTCCGTCAGCGCGTCCACCACGTGTTCCATGTGTGCCGAGCGCGACCCCTTCACCAACAAAGTGCAACCGGCACGAAGGTCGGCCTGCAGACGCTCGACGAGCAGTTCCTGGCAGGCAAAATGCCAGGCCTGTCCGCCATCCAATTCGCTAAAAGCGTCCACGGCGAAGCGCGACAGTTCGCCGACGGCGTACAGACGCGTGACTCCGGCATCAAAGGCACGGCGCCCGGCACTGGCGTGCAAGGCTTCGGCCTCGTCGCCCAACTCGGCCATATCACCCAGCGCCAGACAGCGCTCACCCGGGATATCCGCCAGGACCTCCAGCGCCGCCAGCAGCGAAGCCGGATTGGCGTTGTAAGTGTCATCGAGGATACGTGCACCATTGACGCCGGCCTTCCAGCACAGCCGACCCGGTACCGGAGACAGACTCTCCAGGCCGCTACGGATATCCGCCAGCACGGCACCGGCGGCCAGCGCGGCGGCGGTAGCGGCCAGCGCATTCATGGCGTTGTGGCGACCCGACAGGGGCAGGCTGACACTCAGCTTGCCCTGCGGGGTGGTGATTTGCAGGGCACCTTCCGCCCGCCACCGACCGCGCACATCGGCCTCGGCGTCGAGGGCAAAGCTCAGTACACGATGTGCACCGGCCTGTTCGCGCCACGAGTCGGCGAAGACATCGTCGGCATTGATAATAGCGGTGCCATCTTCGGCCAGTCCCGCGAATATCTCACCCTTGCTGCGCGCCACCGACTCCAGCGAACCAAAACCGGCCAGATGCGCACCAGCGGCATTGATCAGCACCGCCACGGTGGGCGCGGCAATGCGGGTCAAGTAGGCGATATCACCGGGTTTGCTGGCGCCGGCCTCGATCACCGCGGCCCGATGGCTGCCGTCCAGTTGCAGCAGGGTCAAGGGCAAGCCGATTTCGTTGTTCAGATTGCCGAGAGTAGCCAGTATTTTTTTGTTCTGACCGAGAATGGCGGCAAGCATCTCTTTCACCGTGGTCTTGCCGTTGCTGCCGGTGATGGCGATCAGCGGAATATCGAAGCGCGCACGCCACAAGGCAGCCATTTCACCCAGCGCCGCGCGGGGTTCAGCAACGACGATCTGCGGCAGTTCGGTCTTCACCTCGTGCGCCACCAACACCGCCACTGCACCGCGTGCTGCGGCCGTAGCGATGTAATCATGGCCATCGAAGTTCGGCCCTTGCAGGGCCACGAACAGTTGCCCCGGCCGCAGCTGGCGGGTATCGGTAGCCACACCATCGAATACCCCATCCTCGCCCAGCAGGCGGGCATCGAGGGCCAAGGCGACATCCTGCAGATGGAGGTGGCAACCACTCATTGGGCACCTCCCGCATTTTCCGCCGTCGGCCGACCCGGCCGCGCACGCAGGGCGGCACACACCTGTTCGGCATCACTGAAAGGCAGACGCTGCCCACCAGCCAATTGATAATCTTCGTGCCCCTTGCCCGCCACCAGTACCACATCACCCTCGCCGGCACGGCTTACGGCATGGTGAATGGCGGCGGCGCGGTCGTTGATGACAGTCACCGCATCGGCGTCTTTAAAACCGCTGAAGATGTCGGCGACGATCACCTCCGGGTCTTCGCCGCGCGGGTTGTCATCGGTGACGATGATCTGGTCGACGACCTGCTCCACCGCGCGCGCCATCAGCGGGCGCTTGCCCTCATCACGGTCGCCGCCACAACCGAACACACAGATCAGCCGGCCTGCACCATGCGCACGCAGGGCCTCGAGCACCTGAGCGAGGGCATCCGGGGTATGGGCATAATCGACCACCACCAATGGCTCACCCGCACCACCGCCGAGACGCTGCATACGGCCCGTCACCGGTTGCACACACGACAGACGCGCCAGGACTTCGTCAAAACTCAGACCACAGGCCAGCAGTGTGGCGAAGGCGGCAAGCAGGTTTTCGGCATTGAAACGGCCCAGCAAAGGCACGTTCAGCTCGCCGTGCCCCCAGTCACTCTCGATACGCAGGCGCAGACCCTGGCTATCGAGTTGCAAATCCGCACCCAACAGCGAGGGCGTCAGGCGTGAGTCGTCGAAACCATAGCTGACCGTGCCTATCGCACCGGGCATGCCGGCCAACAGCGACTGGCCGTAGTCGTCGTCGAGATTGATTACCGCATATTTCAGCCCCGGAGTTTCGAACAGGCGACGTTTGGCGCGGCCATAACTGGCCATATCACCGTGATAGTCCAGATGTTCACGGCTAAGGTTGGTGAACACCGCCACGTCAAAGGCAACACCCGCCACACGCCCCTGGTCGAGGGCGTGAGAAGAGACCTCCATCACCGCCTGCGGTGCACCCGCATCACGCATTCCGGCCAGCAGATCGTGCACAGTGATGGCATCCGGGGTGGTATGGATGCCGGGCTGCAAATTGCCGAACAGGCCGTAGCCAAGGGTACCGATGGCGCCACAGGGGCCGTCGGTACGCAAGGCCTGGGCGATAAAATGACTCACGGAAGTCT
>JALTPW010001024.1 GCA_026999335.1 Chromatiales bacterium | reverse complement strand
TATTTTGTTGTATTGGGTTTAATTTTGTTTAGTGACTCAAAATCTGTGCGCTAGTTACAGCGGCCCGCAAATATTTGCGGGCCCGTCAAGCCAGTGGGATCATGGTCGTCAGCCATGTAGGGTGGGTACTGTGCCCTCGTGGTTGGCGCATATTCCACGTGGGCATGAAAAGCCTGCCCACCCTAGCAAGTTTTTGTGGGGAGCCGTCAGGGTCGGAAATATTTGCCGACCCGCCAAGCCGGTGGAACCATGGTCGTCAGGGTGGTCAATCGCGGAAAAAGTTCCCGAAAATATGCCAGACTATGCCTTTACCCGCCCGGATATGTCATGAGTTCGCATAAAGATCGTGCAGGGCATGGGTTTCACGGGGCTTTTGATTTGACAAAAAGTCTCGAAGAGGTCGCGTACCCATGACTCTTGCCCCCGCCTTAAGAGCGCTGATTTTGTAGTGCCGTTGTCCATGCCGACAAGGTTCATGCCGACAAGCAGGTGGGACTCTGCATGATTTTATGAAATATCCAGGCTTGTATCGTCCTTTGATGAGAAAACTTGTATCGTCCTCTCCATGAGAAAACAGCATGAGTGAAGAACAGCCCTCTGTCGAACTGCGCATCCTGCGTGCCATGCGTCGTACCCTGACCAATATTGCCAAGGATACCTATACTCCGGCCGGCATGCGTCATCCTCTGTCGGAAGAGACCATCAACGATATCCGTGAGTGCCTGGCTCTGATCAGCGGTCGCGAGAATGAGCTGGACGGCATGGCGGGCGATGATCGCCCCCACTTTATCGATGAGGTTCGGGATACGGTGGTGGTACAGCTCGATACACGCGATCTGAAGAAAAAAGATTAGGCTGATGTTGGCCTGTGTTTCCACCTGCCTGCGATGAATATGCTGCCCCAAAGCCGACAGACGCTTGGTTCTTTTGCCCTTGCCCCGCTTGGCAGGCTCTTGTTGCCTGTTTTGTTTCTTGCGGCAATGTTCCTGGCCGGTGAGGCGAGAGCGCTGACCTTCCCGTTGCCGGAGGCCGGCAACAGCCTGGTTGGGAAGATTCAGTATGTGGCGGCCAGACAGGAAGACACCCTGCTGGATATTGCCCGCCGTTTCGATCTGGGTTTCAACGAACTGGTGGCCGCCAACCCGGGTGTGGATCCCTGGCTGCCGGGTGAGGGAACCCGCCTGCTGGTTCCGACCCGCTTCGTTCTGCCGCCTCGCCCCTGGCGGGGTATCGTGATCAACCTGGTGGAGATGCGGCTCTATTATTTTCCCGAGCCTGAGTCGGGCGAGCGTGGGGAGGTGATCACCTATCCCGTCGGCATCGGCCGGGAGGGGTGGTCGACGCCACTGGGGGAGTTCTCGATCACCGACAAAATCCTGCACCCCAGCTGGACGGCGCCCGCGTCTATTATCGAGGAAATGGTGGCCGAGGGCTTGACGGTGCAGCGGATGATTCCGCCGGGCCCCGACAACCCCCTGGGCGATTTTGCCCTGATGCTCAGCGAACCCGGCTACATGTTGCACGGCACCAACCGGCCCTTCAGCATCGGCATGCGTGTCAGCCATGGCTGTATCCGTCTCTATCCCGAAGATATCGAGCAACTGTTTGCCCGGGTGCCGCGCAAAATTACGGTGCGTATCGAGAATGAGCCCTACAAGGTTGGTACTGAGAATGGTGTGTTGTTTCTGGAGGCCCATGCCCCCCTGTCGGAACAGAAAAACCAGCAGGGTGTCAGTCTAACCACGGTGGTGTCGCAGGTGGTGCGTGTTGCTAACCGGCAGTTACCGGCTGCGGACTGGGATCGCATCATGGCGGTGGCCAATCGTCACAGCGGGGTGCCCGTGCCAATTGTCAGGCAGTGTGCGCAGTCAGAAACCGGCGAGAAGTGGTTGTTCCTCCAGGTTGGGGCGTTTAAGGAATATGAGCGCGCGGAACATCTGGCTGAACGGATCAAGGTTCTGGCGCCCTCGGCCAGCGTTCGGCCCTGTGACAGCGAGGGTCTGTGCCGGGTGACGGTGGGGCCGTTCACCGGTTGCTCGGGGCTATCCGCTATGGCACAAACTATCAGGGATGAGTTTGGG
>JALTPW010001023.1 GCA_026999335.1 Chromatiales bacterium | reverse complement strand
TTATGCACTTTATAAGTCAAGACAACGGTTAAAAACCATTTCACTTTCAGGAGAGTAAAGTCATGAAAAAATCAGCTCTGGGCCTTCTTTTTGCCGTCAGCACCGCGCTGCCCGTTACCGCCTTCGCCATCGACAACAGCGACGCCCTCACCGCCAGCTTTGAACGTGGCTTCGACAAGGGCGTATCCGGGATCGCCATCACCACAGCGGCCGCACGCGACAACGACCCGCTGCAGCGGATGATCAATGCCGCGCTCTATTCCTACTCTCGCGACAACACCTTACAACTATTGGCCAGCTTCGAGCACGGCTTTGACAAGGGACCGTCCGAGATCGCCATCACCACCGCCGCCCGGGACTATGACCCTCTGCAGCACATGATCAATGCCGCCCTCTACTCCCGTGACAATACCTCGCAGCTGTTGGCCAGTTTCGAGCGGGGCTTCGACAAGGGGCCAAGCGAAACCGCCAGTACGGTCACCGACAAATCGGGCGACCCCCTGTGGAACATCTTCGCTCAGGCCAACTGGGGTCGCGAATACGTAGCGCTGATGCTGGCCGCCAAGAAGTCCGGCAAGCCGGTGAAATCCGCGGCAGTCGGCACCACGATCCATTCCTCGCAGCAGGTTTCTGTCAACTAAGCCGGATCCCTCCCGCTGAATGCTCTTGCCTGCACGAGCGAAGTACCCATCAACCCCGCCAGCACTCTGGCGGGGCTATCCTTCGAAGACATATGACTGACGAAAAATCAGTCATCCTCACGACGGTATTCACCATCGATGGTGCGTGGGCCACGCGGCCCGGAAGCCGGCCCTTGCGGCCCCCCGAAACCCGTCGCCACGACATTGCGCAACACGCGGCGGATCAAGGCCTGGCGCAGACTCGGTACCAGGCAGGCAAAACCAATGGCATCGGTAAAAAAGCCAGGGGTCAGCAACAATGCCCCCGCGACCAGCAACACCGCCCCTTCCAACATCTCCACCGCCGGAATGCCGCCTTGCGCCAAGGTCGTGCGTACCCGCATCAGGGTCGAAAGGCCTTGTATCCGCAGTAACCAGGCACCCAACACGGCGGTAAACACCACCATAAACACCGTCGGCAGAGCACCGATGATGCCACCCACCTTGATCAGCAGATAGATTTCCAACAAGGGAATCAGCAAAAACAGCAGGAACAGGATTTGAAAAGGGCGCATGCTCATGATCCGAAAGAAAGATTCCTCATTTTATTCGCAGCCGGGAAGCATTACCATCGACCCGCACGGCAACAAAGTCCGTGCCAACGCGTCCAGACAGACGAATAAAGACGACTGAGAAGTACTTGCAAAACTATTTAGCAGCGTACCTGAACACTCTATATTGTGGCAAATATCAACCACAACACATCATGCTGATGACGCACCTGCAAATTGACTCATATTTGTACAGTTTTGCAAGTGCCTCCTGAGTATGCTGACTAGTATATACCGCCCCAAGATGGCACAGCGACCACTATATATATGAGGCCTTTTGTCCGATATAAAGCGTAAGGGATCGCCAGACCGATCAATGCTCCCCCAGGAAAACAAAACCATGTCCGATCACCTGCTGATTTACTGCACCTGTCCCGACCAGGACAGCGCCCAATCCATTGCCGACACACTGGTGGACAAGGGCCTGGCCGCCTGCGTCAACATTCTACCCGGGGTGCATTCCGTGTATCGTTGGCAGGGAAAGCGTGAAAACGCACGGGAATATCTGCTGACGATCAAGACCCTGCACAGCGCCTATGAGGCATTGCAACAGGCCATCATCGACCTGCACCCCTATGAACTTCCGGAAATAATCGCTGTCCCCATAACTCACGGGCTGGCGGCTTATCTCGCCTGGATCGATGAAAATGTCACCAACGAGAATCAATAAATGACCCTCATCAAACACCTTGCCTGGCTGCTGCTAGCCGCCACGATTTTTGCCCCCACCACTTACGCCGCCTTCGGTGGCGCCGGTGACGAAGAACCTCTGATGCCGGATGAGGCCTTCAAGCTCAGCGCCCGGATGCTGGACGCCAACACCCTGCGCGCCGAGTGGGAGATTGCCGATGAATACTACCTCTACCGCGACAAGTTCAAATTCGAGCCCCAGGACAGCGGCGTCACCCTTGGCGAGGCAAACTACCCCAAGGGCGAGATCAAGAACGACGAATTCTTTGGCCTCATGGAAACCTACCGCAAACACGTCGCCATCGACATCCCGGTCAGTGGCGCCAGCGGCAGCCTGACCCTCGACATCACCTCGCAGGGCTGCGCGGACATGGGTCTCTGCTATCCACCGCAGACCAAAACCGTCACCCTCGATGTCCCTGTTGCCGACACCACAAGCGACGACAGCGGCGGCTTCAACCCGCTGGGCGCCTTGAAAAAACTCGGCGCCAGCCTCGGCCTGAGCGGTAATAATAACGAACTTCTGACGGTAGAACAGGCCTTCATTCCCAGCATCGAGGCCATCGACGGCAACACCTTGCGTGCTCGCATTGAGGTCGCCGATAGTGTCTATCTGTATCGCGACAAGATCACCTTCAGCATCAAGGACGCCCCCCCGGGCATCTCCCTGGGCACACCGACCCTGCCCTCGGGCGACGTCAAGGTCGATGAGTATTTTGGCGAGATGGTCGTCTACCACAATAATGTGGATCTCGACGTGCCGGTCATCCGCAGCAACCTTGACGCCACTGAAATCACCGTCGTCATCAATTATCAGGGCTGCGCCGATGCCGGCTACTGCTACCCGCCCACCAGCACCGAGATCCCGGTCATGCTGCCCGCCGTCACGGCCGCCACCGTCGACAACACCCCGCCGGCAACGGGCAGCAGCGACGGCCCGGCCAAGTCCGAACAGGATCGCATCGCCGACTCCCTGGCCAGCGGCAGCACCATCCTGACCGTCCTGACCTTTTTCGGTTTTGGCCTGCTGCTGGCCTTTACCCCCTGCGTCTTCCCCATGATCCCCATCCTCTCCAGCATCATCGTCGGTCAGGGTGAGGAACTCACCACCCGGCGCGCCTTTATCATGTCGCTGGTCTATGTGCTGGCCATGGCGCTCACCTATACCGTTGCTGGCGTAATCGCCGGACTGTTCGGCGAAAACCTGCAGGCGGCCTTCCAGAACCCCTGGATTCTCGGCACCTTCAGCGCCGTATTCGTCGCTCTGGCCTTCTCCATGTTCGGCTTCTTCGAGCTACAGATGCCCAGCTTCCTGCAGAGCCGTCTCACCGAAGTGAGCAACAAACAGAAAGGTGGCACCCTCACCGGCGTCGCCGTGATGGGTTTTCTTTCCGCGCTCATCGTCGGCCCCTGCGTCGCCGCCCCCTTGGCCGGCGCACTGATCTACATCGGCCAGACCGGCGATGCGGTACTCGGCGGCATGGCCCTGTTCGCCCTCAGCATGGGCATGGGCGCGCCGCTGCTGGCCATCGGCACCTCGGCCGGCAAACTCCTACCCAAGGCCGGCGGCTGGATGAACGTCATCAAGGCGGTATTCGGCGTGATGCTGCTGGCGGTGGCCATCTGGATGCTGGAGCGCATCATCCCCGTCTCCGTCGCCATGCTGCTGTGGGCGGCCCTGCTAATCACTTCAGCGATCTACATGGGAGCATTGGAGCCGGTGGGCGACGGCTCCGGCTGGCGCAAGCTGTGGAAGGGTGTCGGCGTCATCGGCCTCATCTATGGCGCCCTGATGTTGGCCGGTGTCGCCACCGGCGGTAAGGACACCCTGCAACCCCTGCACGGCCTGGCCATGGGCACGGGTGGCGGTACTGCGGGCACACCACAAAGCCGCGAGCTGCCATTCCAAAAAATCAAAGACCTGCAACAATTGGAACAGAAAATTGCCACTGCCAACGCCGCCGGTAAATCGGTCATGCTCGACTTCTACGCCGACTGGTGCATCTCCTGCAAGGAAATGGAAAAATACACCTTCTCCGACCCCGGTGTGCACGATGCCCTGCGAGACGTCGTGCTGCTAAAGGCCGATGTCACCCTCAATGACGCCACGGACAAGGCCCTGCTCAAGCACTTCGGCCTCATCGGCCCGCCTTCCATCCTGTTTTTCGGCCCCGACGGTGAAGAACGCCGTGCCTGGCGCACGGTAGGCTTCATGCCAGCAGAGGAATTCCGCGAGCATGTCACCCAGGCCCTCCGCGACTGACCTCCACGCACCTGAAATGAAAAAACCCGTTCGTCTCGCCGCCTACAGCCTGACCTTTGCCATCGGCCTGTGGGGTGGCAATCTGTTGCTGCAGAAACTGACCGACACCGCCACCCTCGGTCAGGAAAGCACCGAGGCCATGCTCGACCGGCCCGCACCGGATTTCAGTCTGCCCGATATCGACGGCAACATACGCCATTCCAAGGAATGGGCCGGCCGGGTTCAGGTCATCAATTTCTGGGCCACCTGGTGTCCGCCCTGTCGCAGCGAAACGCCCATGTTCGTCGACATGCAGGAGAAATATGGCGCCGCCGGACTACAGTTTGTCGGCATCGCCATCGATGATCACGACAAGGTGCAGGACTTCATGGACACCTACGGTATCACCTACCCCATGCTGATCGGCGACGACAATGCCATCGATGTGGCCAAGCGGTACGGCAACCGCTTCGGCGCCCTGCCTTACACCGTTATTATCGATCGCAAGGGACTGATCCAGCACATACAGCGCGGTGAACTCAAGCAGGAAAGTGCCGAGAAAATCTTCCGCAAGCTGTTATAAAAACCAACGCCGAAACAACCAAGTCATTCACTCTGTTTTTTTACCATACTTTGCAGCGATCATGTAAATAACGGCAGAGATCACCCGGTAACATGCCGCCTTATGGACAAATCCCCATGAATTGGTCATAATCGCGCCAACAGAGGGGCGAGCACATAAGGCCCCTGCCGGATTCCCGACGTTCGGGCACGTTCTTGGCTCGTTGGCGTGTTTATTCATCATTTTCACTGCGAAGCAGACATGGCGAACATCCTGGTTCTCAATGGCCCCAATCTCAACCTACTCGGCAGCCGTGAGCCGGCGCATTATGGCCACACCACACTGGCTGACATCGATCAACACCTGCAACACCTTGCCAGACAGGTGGGACACACACTGAGCAGCCTGCAAAGCAACTCAGAGAGCGAGCTGGTGGAACGCGTTCACCGCGCTCTGAACGAAGACATCGCCTTCATCATCATCAACCCGGCCGCCTTTACTCACACCAGTGTCGCCCTGCGCGATGCACTGTCTGCGGTTGCCATCCCCTTTATCGAGGTTCACCTGTCCAACATCCACGCACGTGAGGCCTTCCGTCAGCACTCCTATTTTTCGGATCTGGCCGTTGGTGTCATCAGCGGACTGGGCGCACAGGGTTACGAATTGGCGTTAGATGCCGTCATCAGAAAATTATCGAAGCACTGAATTCAACTTACACCGAGTCGACAAGATCATGGATATTCGAAAAATCAAAAAGCTTATCGAGCTGCTGGAAGAATCCGGTATCGCGGAACTCGAAATTCACGAAGGCGAAGAATCCGTACGCATCAGTCGCTATGGCACTGCTGCACCACCGGCACCTGTAGCAGCGGCCGCCGCCCCGCTGGCGATACCTGCAGCCACGGTCACCCCACCAGAAGCCGAACCCGCCGTCATCAGCGGCCACACCGTCAACGCACCCATGGTCGGCACCTTCTACCGGGCAGCCTCCCCGGGTACCGACCCCTTTGTCAAGGAAGGCCAGACCGTACAAATCGGCGATACCCTTTGCATCATTGAGGCCATGAAACTGCTGAATCAAATCGAGGCCGACAAGGCCGGCGTCATCAAGGCCATCCTGGTGGAAAACGGCGAGCCGGTCGAATACGGCGAACCCATGTTTGTCATCGAATAACTACAAGCCTAACTGTCATTAGTTACACAAAAAACCGGCCGCCAGTCTCGCAACACACAAAACTGCGTGATGTCACGGCACCGATACCTACGAGAGCGTGTACCCAACCATGTTTGACAAGATAGTCATCGCCGGCCGCGGCGAGATCGCGTTACGAATCCTCCGCTGCTGCAAGGAAATGGGCATCGGCACCGTCGCCGTACACTCCAGCGCCGACCGGGATCTGAAGCATGTGCGCCTGGCCGATGAATCCGTGTGTATCGGCCCCGCCGCCTCCGCCGAAAGTTATCTCAATATCCCGGCACTGATCAGCGCCGCCGAAGTGACCGACGCCATGGCCATCCACCCGGGTTATGGTTTTCTGGCAGAGAATGCCGACTTCGCCGAACGCGTTGAGCAAAGCGGCTTCGCCTTCATCGGCCCACGTCCGGAAACCATCCGTTTGATGGGCGATAAAGTTTCGGCCATCAAGGCCATGAAAAGCTCCGGTGTGCCCTGCGTACCCGGCTCTGACGGCCCGTTGGATGACGACCCGGAGAACAGTGTCAACATGGCGCGGGAGATCGGCTACCCCATTATTATCAAGGCTGCAGCCGGTGGCGGCGGACGCGGTATGCGCGTGGTGCACAGTGAGGCGGCGCTGATCAATGCCATTTCCCTGACCCGTGCCGAGGCCCAGGCCGCCTTTGGCAGCGACGTGGTGTACATGGAGAAATACCTCGAAAACCCACGCCATATCGAAATCCAGGTACTGGCCGACCAACACGGTAACGCCATCCACCTGGCTGAACGCGACTGTTCCATGCAGCGCCGCCATCAGAAAGTGGTCGAAGAGGCCCCGGCCCCGGGCATCACCCCGGAGGTACGCGCGGAGATCGGTGGTCGCTGCGCCGAGGCCTGTCGCAAGATCAGCTATCGCGGCGCGGGTACTTTCGAATTTCTATACGAAAACGGCGAATTTTATTTCATCGAAATGAATACCCGTATTCAGGTGGAGCATCCGGTCACGGAGATGATCACCGGCGTCGACCTGATCAAGGAACAAATCCGTATCGCCGCCGACGAAAGGCTCGGTTATACCCAGGACGACATCATCGTCCGTGGCCACGCCTTCGAATGCCGCCTGAATGCCGAAGACCCAAAGACCTTCATACCCAGCCCCGGCACCATCAGCCAGTTTCATTCGCCGGGCGGTCTGGGAGTACGTGTCGATTCACACATCTACAACGGCTACTGCGTGCCTCCCTATTACGACTCCATGATCGGCAAGCTCATCGTCCATGGTGACAGTCGCGAGACAGCCATGGCACGTATGCGCACGGCACTGAGCGAATGTGTCATCGAGGGCATCAAGACCAATATCCCGCTGCACCAGGACATCTTCAACGACGCCGCCTTCCAGGCCGGCGGCACCAACATCCACTACCTGGAAAAAAAACTAGGACTGTAGGGCGATGCTTAATGCTTAATGCTTAATGCTTAATGCTTAATGCTTAATGTTTAATGTTTAATTGATAAGTGAGACTCTTTAATTGAAACACCTATTCAACATTAAACATTAAACATTGCCTTTCATGTCCTGGCTGCAACTCACCCTCGAAAGCTCACATGCGGATGCCGCACGCATCGCCGATGCCCTCAGCGACCTTGGCGCAGCCGCCGTGACCCTGCAGGACGGCGCCGACCAGCCGCTCTATGAGCCACCACCGGGTGAAGCCCCGTTGTGGTCGGCCACGCGCATCATCGGCCTGTTCGCGGCCGACGCCGACATCATGGCCATCACCACGCAGCTGACCGCCCAACTGGAAATGGATAAACTCCCGCCGTGGCGCGTCTCACCGTTGGAAGACAAGGACTGGGAGCGCGAATGGATGGACAATTTCCACCCCATGCGCTTCGGTAAGCGCCTGTGGATCGTACCCAGCTGGCATGCCGCGCCTGACAGCAACGCCGTCAATATCCTGTTAGACCCGGGCCTCGCCTTCGGCACCGGCACTCACCCCACCACCGCCCTGTGCCTGCAATGGCTGGATGAGCACGGCGCCGACCACCCCGAGGTCATCGACTACGGCTGCGGTTCCGGCATCCTCGCCGTGGCGGCGCTGAAGCTGGGGGCCGACCACGTGTGGGCGGTGGACAATGACCCACAGGCACTCATCGCCAGCCGTGACAACGCGGCCAAGAACCAGGTCACACAGCGCATCGACGCCATCGCTCCGGGCCGTCTGCCGGAACGACCTGTCCGGCTACTGCTCGCCAACATCCTCGCCCAACCACTGCTGGAACTGGCGGAAAAATTCTCCCGCCTGGTCGAGCCCGGTGGACACATCGTCCTCTCCGGCATCCTCCAACACCAGGCCGAAGGCGTCACCCGCCACTATGCACAGTGGTTCGACATGACTCCCGCCGCACAACAGGAAGAATGGATGCGTCTCAGCGGCAGGCGTAAACACTGACCGGCACGACCTGCCCGCCGTAAAAACCCTCAACTTTGCTCGTCCACTGCCGTCAATAATGGCAACACCGTATGAGCCATGAGACCGATGAATCCGTTGCAACTGCGCCTGCCTATCCCGGCGCACGCCGATACCGCACAACAGGCGCCCCACCCCGACGAGATCCGTCACTGGCTGGCCTCGCTGCCTGCGCACGACCCAACGGCCAACCTGACCCAGGTCATGGCCCTGCTGGTGCGCTACAATCAGCATACGCTACCGACCTCGCAGCGCTTCGCGGCCATGCAGATCCTGCAACCCTGGGTACGGCAACAACTCCCCGGCCAGCAGCAGAAATACCGCGACCAGTCCCTGCCCCTGACGCCCAAACTACAGACCCTGGCCAACAGCGTATTCAACCTGCTGGACAACATGGCACAGGGCTACAAACAGGTCATTACCGATGCCATCAGCGATGCCGATGGCGACGACCTCAGCCCTGACACCTTCCTGCTGGCCCTGCGTCAGGCCATCGAACAAACCGGCCTGCTGATGCTGGAAAGCTATGCCCAGTACCGCAGCGAACCCACCGGCCTGTGGGGCGAGCTGCACCGCCTGTACGCCCTGGCCGAGCGCAACGGCCTCAACACCATGGCCATCGATAGCCACGATGCCAACAGCCAACCCATGACCACTATCCAGTACACCTATCTGCGCATCGTCCTGCTGGGGTTGGCACAGCCCTACCGGCTGCTGTCCGGGCAGGCCGATGCTCTCTACGGCTTTCTGCGCCAGTGGACCACCGGCTGTCGCATGGTGGAAAAAAAGAACACCCTCGTCGCAGCCGGCGACTGCGTGGTCGACCTCGCCGGCAGTCGCCCACCGGAAATGGCCACGCAACAGACCCGTTTCCGCCCCGTCGACGGCCGCTTTCTCGACATCAGCACACTGCGCGAGCGGCTGGAGGAACTCAGCCGGCAAAAAGCAGATAACCGCAAGCAGTCCCTGAGTGACCGCATGCGCCGTGACCTGCTAATCCAGCTGTGCAATGTCTGGCAGGGCCGAAGCGGGCGCAGTGCCGAGCGGCATGCCGATGGCCAGCAGATCCTCATGATGTGCATCGGCCTCGGCGCAGCACACCACCAGATCAGTGGTGAGGCCGAATTCACCCCGGAAGAAGATGAAAGTGAATTTCATCACCCGCAGGAAAAGAACGATCATCTGTCATTGCAGTGCAAAGACAATGCCCCCCTACAGATCACGACAACAACCGCCGAGGGCCGCGATGCCACCCGTGTCTCCCGATTTACGACCGATATGGACGTCTGGGATGCCGTACACGATACCCAACTCCACGCCCGTGTCCTGCGCGACTCCGCCATGGCCGGCTATGCCGTCGAACCCTGGTTACGCATCAACCACAGCGATGGTGGCGTCGCCCTGCTGCGCATGCCCGACAACCGCACCCAGGCGCGAGTCGGCGTACTGACGGCCTATCGCGACAACGATGAAACATTGCTCTGGCATATCGGCACCGTCCGTTGGCTGCAGATCGACAAACAAGGCAGGCTGACACTGGGCATCAAATCACTCGGCAACCACATGGCTGCCATCGCAGTGCGAGCCATCGGCGGCGCCGGCAATGGCGGCGAATACTTTCGTAGCCTGCTGATCGATTTCATCGATACAGAAGGCAAGACCGGCAAGGGCCTGCTGGTACCCGTCAGCATCTATGACATCGATACACAGTTAGTACTGAATCTGAAAACCGAGCTGAAATACGTGCGCCTGACACGCGTCATCGAAACCACCAGTTCATTCACCCTGTTTGCCTTCAATACCATCGAGATGCCTCCCCAGGAAAAAGCACGGGTGCAGGGCCTGCCCAAAAAAACCTGAAATGGCACCGCAGGACTCAACGACCACCCGCTAAAACGAGTGGATTAGTTCTACTCCGTTACAGTTAACTTGCTGAGCAAACATTCCCGCCCCAAGGACTGGGGTATTGAGAGGAATTCACCCGCTACGCATTGTGTAACGCTTGTTCGCAGCACCAAAAGTAGGCGCTTTTCTTAAAAAACCTACTTTTGGTAGGCAAGTTGTGGGGAATTAAGTAGAAATAGTGACTGACGCCCCCCTTCACAAGGACACCAGGGCCGGATCATCCCGTGCTCCCGGCCATCGCCGAGCCGGATTAGCTGAAAGCGTTCATCGAGCGGGTGCTGATGAACTGAGGCTCGGCAGGGTCATTTCACCACAGGGGCGCAGAGAACGCGCTGAATTCAGTCCCTCTCTGCACCCCGTATCCCGGGGTGGCATAAACGGAAAACATCGTGCGCTGTGCGCACAACAACGATGCACTTCGCTACCGCTCACCAGCATCCTACAGTGACCACCGAAACAACCTGCCTTCACACACACCGTCAACAACCCATACAACAAGCGGCACGGATAAAAACGGGACGAAAAATGGCATTCCAGATGGGAATGACAATATTTCAGCGCGAAGAATCAGAGAGTACAGCGACACATCCCGTGTCGCGCTATAATAGCTGCCGACGAAGAAAACGCAGCAAGACACCATGTACACCCAATGCCCCCACTGTCAGGCCTACTTCGAGGTCACCGCCGACCAGCTCAAGGTCGGTGAAGGTGATGTGCGCTGCGGGCAGTGCCTGTCCATCTTCAACGCCCTGCAACACCTCACCGAGCGTCTGCCCGACTGGGAAGAGGAGGATACCAATCAGTCTGCGGACTGGGCGAAAAGCAACCCGCCGGCCGACAGCGCAGCAGAGGGCGGCACACACAAAGCCGGCACACGAGAGACACCAGCACCTGCGCAGTCCACGATCAATGCACCCTGGCCGGATCTGGGCAATATCGACGCCGTGGCCGCCGAACTGGATCCGCACATCGGCACCCCTCCCCGCCGCGACACCTTTGCGACTGCCGATGAATTTACCAGTCAGCAAATCGAGGCCATCGAGCTTCCTGATGACTGGCTGAACGAGTCCCCGAAAAAAATACTTGCCGATGCCTTACCCGCCGACAAGGCACGGAAAACCGACTCGTCCGTGGTATCCGTCGACAGCATCACGGCAGAAAGCACCCCGCCGGCCTCCGTCCAGCGAAACACCACGGAAACACCACCACGGAAGATATTTGTCGAGCCACTGAACACCGAAGCCCGGCCGCCGGACGCGGGACGAGTCTCCACATCGAACCTCCCCGCCCCCCTGCTACGCCAGTTGCAGGAGGAAAGGGCCGCCAGCCTGCATCCACCGGCAACGCTGTGGGTTATCGGCAGTCTGCTGATGCTCGTGCTGTTCCTGGGCCAGGCCGGTTATTTCTATCGCGACGAACTGGCCCTGCGCAAACCCGAACTGCGCCCCTGGCTCGAGCAGGCCTGCAACTACCTCGACTGCAGCCTCCTCCCTCCCCCCCGTCAGGGCCGCATCGACATTCTCGGCTGGGACGTGCGCTCGCTGCCCGACACCCCGCAGGCACTGATCGCCAGCACCACCCTGGTCAACAAGACCCCGGAGCCGCAACCCTACCCCCTGCTGACCCTGCGCTTCTCCGACATGAACGGCGCCCCGGTCGCACAGCGCCGTTTCCTGCCGCGCGAATACCTGTCCGCCGGCACCGACATCAAGGCAGGCATGGCCCCGGATACCCCGGTGGTGGTGGAGCTGGCACTGGTGGATCCCGGCAGGCAGGCAGTCAACTTCGAATTTCATACTGAAGGACATGCCCAGTGATTGCTTGTGAAACCCACGCCCTGCGCGATCTTTAAATACAAAGCCATAACATGATCCAAGCCAGGTGCCAAACTGGCGTAATAATTGCCGACAAGCGCCTGCGCAGATTTGTCTAAAAAAGCAGCAGATTTCCGTCTTATCACCTTGTCTCCCCGGCTTGCCGCGAGGTAGTATTGTCGACCCGAAATCCCCCGGGGGATTTCGACCTAAAACGCCCTGTTTCAACCCCTGCCTACAGTGGGGGAAAACGGGCAAAAGGCAACACACATCTCGATGCAGATCGGCCCCTACAAACTGTCCAACCAACTCGTTCTGGCCCCCATGGCGGGCGTTACAGACCGCCCCTTTCGGCAACTGTGTAAGCGTCTCGGCGCCGCTATGGCCGTGTCCGAAATGGTCTCCTCCAACTCCCTGCTATGGGGTTCGGAAAAAACCCGGCGGCGCGCCAATCACGACGGCGAGATCGATCCACGCTCGGTACAGATCATGGGCGCCGAGCCACAGCTGATGGCCAAAGCGGCGCGCTACAATGCCGACAACGGCGCCCAGATCATCGACATCAACATGGGCTGCCCGGCCAAGAAGGTGTGTAACGTCGCCGCCGGTTCCGCACTGTTACAAAATGAAAAACTGGTGGGACAGATTCTCGATGCCGTGGTCGGCGCCGTGGACATCCCTGTCACACTGAAGATCCGCACCGGCTGGGACACCCGACATCGTAACGGCATCAGTATCGGTCGCATCGCCGAAAATGCCGGCATCCAGGCACTGGCGGTACACGGACGCACCCGAGCCTGCGCCTATCGGGGAGAGGCGGAGTACGACACCATTGCCGCCATCAAGGCCAGCATCGGCATCCCGGTGATCGCCAACGGCGACATCAGCACACCGGAAAGGGCGAAGCGGGTACTGGACTACACCCGGGCGGATGCCGTGATGATCGGCCGCGCGGCCCAGGGCCGTCCCTGGATTTTCCGCGAGATCGACCATTACCTGCAAACGGGTGAAAAACTGCCGGAACCCACACTCACCGAGGTACGAAACATCCTGCTCGAACACCTCGAAAACCTGTACGCCTTCTACGGCGAATATGCCGGCGTACGCATCGCCCGCAAACACATCTCGTGGTACAGCAAGGGACAACGGCATGGCGCTGCCTTCCGTCAGGCAGTCAACAAGGTAGAAACCATCGAAGAGCAATTGCAAATAACAAAGGACTTCTTCGACGCACTATTGGTTCAAGAGGAACTGGCCGCATGACACATATTCAAGGTTTGTCTACAAAGAGTCTGACTGCAGAAAGTCTGACAGCCGATGGTTTAATCACCGAAGGACGACAAGAGGGTTTACAAAAGAATTTGCCGGAAACACAGACAAAAGAGCCGTTGCCAGATGCCCCGCCAGGGCCTGCCAACAGTATCCAGCACCCCCTCAGCCAACACATCAAACGCATGCTGGAAGACTATTTCCGGGAACTCGACGGCCATCCGCCGGCCGACCTGTACCAGATGGTGCTGGCCGAAATCGAGCAGCCGCTGCTAAAAACCGTATTGCACTACACGCGCGGCAATCAGAGCAAGGCCGCCGAAATGCTAGGCCTGAACCGCGGCACCCTGCGTAAAAAACTCAAACAGTACGACATCAACTGAGCGGCCTGTGATCTCCGCACTGCCGCGCACCCGCAAAAGCCGCTTCGGAGGCGTCGAGAAGCGCCAATAATGATCCGCGAATAATTGCAAATACACGCGAATGCAGGCCTGAACAGTCAGCCCGGCCTTTTCTTGCCGATGAGGATTTGCGTCCATAGGCGTGCCTTTGCGGATAAAAACCCCGACCGTGGTCGAAGCTGCATCCACAGCTGAATTCCACCGGCAGTCACCAAGCCCGGCACCACCACCTCGAGAAAACGACACCATGAACACCATCACCCGCGCCCTCCTCAGCGTCTCTGACAAGACCGGCATCCTCGACTTCGCCCGTGAGCTACACGCCCGCGGCGTGGAAATCCTCAGCACCGGCGGCACCGCCAGGCTGCTCGCCGACAACGACGTGCCGGTCATCGAGGTCTCCGACTACACCGGCTTCCCGGAAATGATGGACGGCCGGGTAAAGACTCTGCACCCGAAGATCCACGGCGGCCTGCTGGGCCGGCGCGGTAGCGACGACGCGGTCATGGCAGAACATGGCATCCAGCCCATCGACCTGCTGGTGGTCAACCTCTATCCCTTTGCAAAAACCGTGGCGCAGCCCGACTGCGACCTCGCCCTGGCCATCGAGAATATCGACATTGGCGGCCCCACCATGCTGCGCGCAGCGGCCAAGAACCACACTGCGGTGACCGTGGTGGTGGATGCCAGCGACTACGACAGCGTGCTGGCCGAGATGGACAGCCATGACGGTATCGTCAGTGACACCACGCGTTATTCACTGGCGGTAAAAACCTTCGAGCACACCGCCCACTACGACGGCGCCATCGCCAACTATCTGGGCGCCATCGATCTCGCCGGCAGCAAAGACGATTTTCCACGCACCTGCAATATCCAATTGCAAAAAAAGCAAGACATGCGTTATGGCGAAAATCCGCACCAGAAGGCCGCCTTCTACGTCGAGGCCCACCCGGCCGAGGCCAGCGTCGCCACTGCCAAACAATTGCAGGGCAAGGAGCTGAGCTTCAACAACATCGCCGACACCGACGCCGCCCTGGAATGCGTCAAGCAGTTCGAGGCTCCGGCCTGTGTCATCATCAAACACGCCAACCCCTGCGGCGTAGCCATCGCCGAAGACATCCACCATGCCTACGACCGCGCCTACCGTACCGATCCCACCTCCGCCTTCGGTGGCATCATCGCCTTCAACCGCTCACTGGACGCCTTTACTGCACGCGACATCGTCGAACAACAGTTCGTCGAAGTCATCATCGCACCCAGCATCGACGACGATGCCCGCGAGATACTGGCGGAGAAAAAGAACGTGCGTGTGCTGGCCTGCGGTGACTGGAGCGTGGAGCGCGTGGCGGGGCTGGACTACAAGCGCGTTAACGGTGGCCTGCTGGTGCAGGATCGTGACCTGGGCATGATCACGCCAAAACAACTGAACGTCGTGACCCGGCGCGCGCCCACCGCACAGGAGCTACGCGACCTACTGTTCACCTGGCAGGTGGCCAAGTACGTCAAGTCCAACGCCATCGTCTACGGCCACGACGGCATGACCATCGGCGTCGGCGCCGGACAGATGAGCCGCGTCTACTCGGCGCGCATCGCCGCCATCAAGGCCGCCGATGCCGGCCTGGAGGTAAAGAACTCGGTCATGGCCTCCGACGCCTTTTTTCCCTTCCGCGACGGCCTCGACAGCGCCGCCGAGGTGGGCATCAGCGCCGTCATCCAGCCAGGCGGTTCGATGCGCGACGCCGAAGTGATCAATGCCGCCGACGAGCACGGTATTGCCATGGTATTCACCGGCATGCGCCATTTCCGGCACTGAGCAAAAAACAACTATAAATGTAGGAGCGGGCCATGCCCGCGATTTTGCCCACCATCCACCACTTATTTGTGGCTTAGGAACAGAATATACAAGGAGCGGCTTCAGCCATTCCTACAGGCCAAACGTCAGTCTGAGTGACATTTTTCGCGGGCATGACTGAGGCTATCTGACCTCAATGCTGATAAGTCCCCATCAGCTGTGCCTCAGCCAGTACATGGCCGAGCATGGCCTGCAACACTTTGTTCTTAGTGGCCAGCCCCAAATCGGGCAGTTCCGTGTCCAG
>JALTPW010001022.1 GCA_026999335.1 Chromatiales bacterium | reverse complement strand
CCAAAATATTTTTCTGTTGCTGATATTTGCACTATCCCATATATTGAGGAATCAATGAAAGTGGAATTAAATCATATTAACTTATCGATTAGAGCCCTGGAGCATGCATTGAACGGTGACCATCCCATTCATTATAGTGAATGCCTCGACATCTATAAAAAGCTAAAAAAAAATATAATCAAAAGTTCAAACGGCCGCTAAAAACCATATCACTTAACAATCGCTTTCCAATTCTTCCGTGACTTCACCTTCCCCGCAACCTACGAACCACACACCTGTCGATCTGGAAGCATCATCCGACGGCTGTTTTCACTGCGGCCTGCCGCTGCCCGACAACATGGTCTTCGAACAGGTGATCGAAGATGAGCCACGGCGATTCTGCTGCCCCGCCTGCCAGATGGTGTGCAGCGCCATCTACGACGCCGGGCTGGAAGGCTTCTACGACCGCACCCCCGACGGCACGCCCCTGGCACCGCCACCCGAGGCACCTAAAGATCTTGCCCTCTACGACCTGGACGAAGTACAGGCCGAGTTCGTCGATGAACTGGCCCGCGAGCGCGAAATCAGCCTGCTGGTGGAAGGCATCCACTGCGCCGCCTGCGTATGGCTCATCGAACGCTCCCTGGGCCAACTGCCCGGCGTGCTTAAGGTGGCCGTCAACCTGTCTGGCAAACGCCTCAGCGTGCGCTGGGACAACGAACGGGTCAAACTGTCGCAGGTTCTCACCCACCTCAACCATATCGGTTACGCCGCCCTCCCCTATGACCCGGAGATGGCCGAAGGCCAGCTGAAACGACAGAACCGCTCCATGCTGTTCCGCATGGCCTTCGCCGGCTTCAGCGCGATGAACCTGATGTGGATATCCATCGCCCTTTACAGCGGCGCCGATGATGGCGAGTTCCGCAACCTGTTCCACTGGGTCGGTTTCGCCCTGGCCACACCGACCCTGCTGTATTCCGGCTGGCCCTTTTTCCACGGCGCCTGGACCGGCCTGCGCCGTGCACATCTGACCATGGATTTGCCCATCGCCATCGGCGCCACGGTCACCTATGCCTATTCCCTCTACATCACCATCACCCAGCCCATCACGGGCGAGGTGTATTACGACACGGTGGTCAATTTCCTGTTCATCATCCTCATCGGCCGCTACCTGGAAGCCGCCACCAAGCGTCAAGCCATTGCATCGACCCAGCGCCTGCTGGATTTACAGCCACGTGGCGCCACGGTACTGCACGAGGGCGAGAACGGTGGCTATGAAGAGGTTCTGCAGCCGATTCGTGCCGTAAAGCCCGGTGACATCGTCCTCATCCGTCCCGGCGATCACATCCCGGCGGACGGCGAGGTCATCGATGGCCGCAGCAGTGTCGACGAATCCATGCTCAGCGGTGAATCCCGCCCGGTGGCCAAGGACGTTGGCGACAAGGTCTCCGCCGGCACTCTGAACAACGACAGCGCCCTCACCGTGCGCGTCGAAGGCACTCTGCGTAATACCTCGCTGGGGCGCATTATCCGTCTGGTGGAAGAGGCGCAGACCTCCAAGGCTCCGATCCAGAGCACCGCCGACCGCATCGTGCCCTGGTTTGTCGCCATTACCCTGCTGCTGGCCACCAGCACCTTTGTCTTCTGGTACAACTATGGCCATTTTGAACTGGCGCTGATGGCCGCCACCTCGGTGCTCATTATCACTTGTCCCTGCGCCTTCGGCCTCGCCACGCCCATGGCCATCGCTTCGGCCGCCGGACTCGGCGCCCGCCACGGCATCCTGATCAAGAATGGCGAAGTACTGGAAACCCTGTCGCACATCAACCATTTCGTGTTCGACAAGACCGGCACCCTCACTGAGGGCCGCATGCGGGTCAAGGCAGTCATTACCCGGAACGGTGCCAGCGAAGACACCCTGCTCAACCAGGTTGCGGCGCTGGAGCAGTTCTCCGAACACAGCATCGCCCGCGCCATCGAGACCGAGGCCGAGGCCCGCGACCTGCCCCCTTTGCAGGCCCGTGAGGTGGTCAACAAACCTGGCCACGGCCTCAAGGGCCGCGTAGACGAACACGAATTCATTGTTGGCACTCTTCACTGGCTGT
>JALTPW010001021.1 GCA_026999335.1 Chromatiales bacterium | reverse complement strand
ACAACCCCTAACTCCACATCCTGATATTATCCGACCGGTTTTATCCCTGCCCTCGACCCAAAAAACGGGTCATCGCGTACCGTTTTCCCCTTGATTACTACGCCAACTCAATTACCCCGAGTACCCCGAGCATAGGAAAAACCAGACTAAATATCAACTTACTCAATGACTTAGGCTTGTAATACCCATCAAAAAACAAATATAACCAACTGAGATTCCACGGTTTTTCACTACACAGCAGCCCACTTGGTTACCAGGCACAGCGTCGGCCGTGCCCGCAGGACGGACACGGCATCCAGCAATGCCGGGCGCCGAAAACCAAAAAAAACTAAAAAAAAACCAAAAAAATTATTTCGTGTGGCAGGTCAGGCACAAGGCACTGCCACCATGACTGACAATGCCTCCAACACCGGCATGGCTGCCGACGACGCCGTTGTTAACACGTAGAAAGCTGGGGTTGAACCTTGAACCTTCCCCCCCTGATGGCACCCCATGTGGGTCGTGACAGGATGCGCACTCCACCTCGTAACCATCGCCGCTGTCATAAAGACGAACCTCATTGGTATCGGCATGATTATTGCCGTTGGTATCAAAAAAGGCCCATTTTCCAGGGATCGCAGTATCGGGCGGATTAAACTCCACACTCGATCCAAAGGTATCCGGGTACAGTATGCCAATGGGGTGGTCATTACGCAGATCTTCGCCAATGACAAAGGCCGTGAAATCCGTCCAGCCGGCATTCTTCTCGCTCTCAGGGTTGTGGCAATATGACGCACAAGTGAATGACGAACCTCCCAGGGTCATGTGCCGACTTGTGGGTGATGATGGCCCTGAATTGCCCGCGGCCCGCCACTGATCCAGAAAGGATATATTAGATGTCCCCACCTCGGCATTGCGCAAACCACTGTTCATGGGATCCCAACCGGAACCCGGCATATTCAACACAGAGTCGATGCTGATCGTGCCGTCGTGACAGGAAAGACAGGTCAGCGAGCTGGGGCCGGGCACGCTGGTGGGACGCATCAAGGTCGTGGGTTTATCGTAGATCGTGTAGTTAGCCGTATTATTGACCGTGCGGTTCCACAACGGCGCATCGATTCGACTATTGGCGCCATGCGGGGTATGGCAATACACACAGACGCCATCGTATTGATTGCGTGCGTAAGCCATTATGCCGCCAAAGTTAGTATTGTAGCTGATGGTCAGATTGTGGCGGGTATTGACGATACTTCCGCTGGCACTGGCGCTGGAATCTGGATCCCAGCCATCGGCACTGGCCTTTAGGGGCAGCAGCAATACGCTCGAGAGCGCGAAAAAAATGATCGTTTGCCATAAGCCAACGGAAGAAAAACACGTGTTTTTTATTATCATTAGTACTACCTCTTTTACATCTACATCTACATCTACATCTTACATCTACATCACCCTGAATACTGGTTGACTGGCTTTCATCCATGCCCTCAACCCGCAAACAGCTCATCGCTTACCACCAAACCACATTGGCTTCAACGAGCATAGACGAAACCATAAAAAAACATTGATTTATTTCAGAAAATTACACTGTTTATCGCCCTGTCTGAACTGGCACGAAAATAGCCAGGGGAAACCATGCCGTTAAGCATAGGGCATTTCTTTTATCCACATCGTGCCGAATAAAAAATAATTATATCAACCACTTATGCTGCAAGGAATGTAGATGATGCGGTTAACTTAATGACATTGCGCGGAAAGCTTTTTTCCAGCCCCCGGTTAAATAACGGCAAAACACTGATTTTCTTTAGGGTTTTTGATCTTGCCACCAATAACGTCTACCAACATATTCAGGCAAAACCTTCTGTCGGCAGAATCACGCCAGTCAGGTCATTGTCTGGCATTGCCGGCACAGGTACGTCGACTGCCCACCCAGCACCTGCTTCACGATAGGCGCGCCACAACAGTAACAAGGCAGGCCCTCGCGGCGGAACACCCGGAAGCGGGCCGCCTCGAAACCCGCGCCCACGGCCATCAGTTCATGCGCGCGAGCCAGATCATTGGTGATACCTGCGGTTGCGTAGGACTGACGGGGCAGATGTAGCATGGCCTCCGTCA
>JALTPW010001020.1 GCA_026999335.1 Chromatiales bacterium | reverse complement strand
GATCAAGAAACACAACAACGTCATTCCGATAACAAGAGCAAGAAAGAATGAAAATCAAGCGGGATAAGCGCGACAAGATTTTCTCGGACCTGGTAAGAGAGCGCGCGAACTGGACCTGCGAACACTGCGGAAAGTATTTCCCGGAAGGTGCAAGGCAAGGTCTTCATTGTTCCCATCTATTCTCACGCCGGCATAGATCGACCCGCTGGCATCCGCTCAATGCGTTTGCCCATTGCTTCTCCTGTCACAAGAGACTCGGGGAAAACCCCGTGGAGTTTACCAGGTGGGCAGAATCACGGCTTGGCGTTCATGTCGTCGAGAGCTTGAGAGCCCGCGCGAGATCCATTGTCAAATGGACCAGAAAGGACCTGGAGGATCTGTATGCCCGCATGAAAAACGCGTGGGAATCAATGCAGAGGGAACGGTCGAACGGAAAGACGGGAAGGATCGAGTTCGGGGAAGACTGGTTCGACTAGCATGCTCCTGACAAAAAGAACCCCGCGGAAGCGGGGTGGGTAGCACAAGTGGGTGAGAGTGAGGAGGTTGTTGTTGGGGATGAATAGAGACTATATCACCGCAGCGATCACGTCAAGTCTTCCGGCAAGGCTTTACAAGAAGTTGGCTGTTCTTGCGCTTCACTGTGATGAGACAGGACTGGTTAAATTGACAGGAACACAACTTGCGGAGTTGTGCCAATGTACAACAAATACATCGAGAAACAGCATCGACGTACTTGTTCAACTCGGGTTCGTGACAATAGAACGGCCAAGACAGAATGAAGTGATATTCCGTTTAACACATCCTGACACGTGGAAATAGAAAGAGGCCCAGAAGGGCCTCTTGGCACCGCTTGGCGCGGTTGTTATCCTTGTGTTGAGGCACAAAGGACGGTGACTATTCTCTCCGTCCTCCTCCCCAGGTGTCAACCCCTCACCAGGAGGACAATATGGCTACCCGACAAGAGATCACCGACGAAGAAGAGGCCTCCGCGGCCATAGACTCCCTAGCCAGGGGGATGGTCCCATATGCCAAGCTGCTATGGCGCTGGGGCGACGGACATGGTGGCGCGGTCATCAAGAAAATCCTTGATGTATTCGATGCCTCTGGACTGAAACGAATGAAATCCCTTGACAACATACCGTTCAAGGGTTCCGGATTTCCTTTCATCGTCGATCTCGTGCAATCCACCGGATCAACCAATGCTGCGTTGCTGCTTTCGTACATCCTGTCGCTGGGGTATGAGGACATCGAGCTAACGCGCGACGAAATCACACAGAACACCGGCCTCAGTCCCAACCAGCAACGTGCAGCAGAGCAGATCCTGAAGGATCTCTCGATTCTTGTCGTCAAGAGAAGGGGTATGCCGGCCAGAAATACCTACATGGTCACCCCAGCGATCGCTGCATACATCAAAGGAGGCTTGGTATGTCATCGCTAGTCCGACTTCTCGACCGCCCCATCGCATTCCACCGCCCGCTCGTTGAAATCACCCAATCCGTCAAGGCCGCCTTAATGCTGTCCCAACTTCTTTACTGGTGGCACAGAAGAACCGGAGAAACAGTCTACAAGACACGCGACGAATGGTGGGAAGAAACCGGGCTCAGCGTGGATGAACAGAAGACGGCCGAAAAAATCCTCGTTCAACTTGGGCTTATCTCGATCCAGAGGAAAGGATCGCCACCGAAAAACCACTACAGTCTCAATGTGAATAAGCTTGAGGAACTGTTGCAAAACCTCCCTTCAGTAAGCTCAAGATCTAAGAATTTTGAAAAACAGGAAACCCCAGATATACAGATTTCAAAAAACAGGAAAACCCGCGATTCAAATCACGGGAAACCCACGATTCCACCTTATACATATACTACTACAGAGACTACTATTGCGCGCAAGCGCGCAGAACGGCAGAAAGACCCTATCTGGGATGCGGTAATTGAAGCCTGTGGGCTCACTGGAGCAACACCTACAAAAACCGAGCGTGGAGCATGGAATAAGGCGGTCAAGGACCTGAGGGACTGCGGGGCCACACCAGAGGAGATCAGGCGCAGGGCGGAGGCATACAGGAAGAAATGGCCGGAAGTGAGCCTGACGC
>JALTPW010001019.1 GCA_026999335.1 Chromatiales bacterium | reverse complement strand
GATCGTGACAGCCGCAAGCTGTCCGGTGGACAACGCCAACGCCTGTTGCTGGCCATCGCCCTGGTCAACAATCCGCAGGTGGTGTTCCTCGACGAACCCACCACCGGCCTCGACCCGCAGGCACGGCACAATCTGTGGGCACTGGTGAAACGCATCCGGGCGCAGGGAAAGACCATCCTGCTCACCACTCACTACATGGAAGAGGCCTACGAGCTGTGTGACGAGATCGCCATCATGGATCACGGTAAAATCATCACCCGCGGCTCACCCAAGACCCTGCTGGCCGAGCATTTCGACGAGGTGGTACTGCAGCTGCCACGCGCAGACATTCCCGGCGACCCGACCAACCTCCCCCTGCCGGTCACCCTGCACAAGGAAAAAGAGACGGTGGAAATCCTCAGCCGCGACATCAACGCCACCATTCGCACCCTGCTCGACAATGACATTTCCCTGGCCGGCCTGCAGATCCGCCCACGCACCCTTGAAGACCTGTTCCTGGCTCTCACCGGCAAGGGGCTACGCGCATGAGCTGGCGTCGTTTTCTGGCCGTGCTCAAGGCCCGCAATCGCGAATTTATCCGCGACCGCGCGGCACTGGGCTGGAACATCATCTTCCCCATATTCATCGTCGCCGGTTTCGCCTTCGCCTTTTCCGGCAAGCCCATGGATCTGTACAAGGTCGGCGTCTATGCCGCAGACCCCGAACAGAAACTGACGGAGATGGAGAAGACACAGGCCTTCTTCCGTACCGACTACATCCGCTTCATCCCCGTCAGCGAACTGGCCCCCGCCCTCACCAAGGTGGAGCGCCACCAGTTGGATATGCTGTTCGACCTCGACCAGCACCATTACTGGCTCAACCGCGACTCCCCCAAAGGCTACCTGCTGGAACGGATACTGTACGGTGCGGACACACTGTCGGATACAGCGAACAACCCCACCGACGGCTTCCAACGGCAGACCGTCAGCGGCCGTGAAATCCGCTACGTGGACTGGCTGATCCCTGGCGTATTAGCCATGAATATGATGTTCTCTGCGCTCTTCGGCGTCGGTTACGTGATCGTGCGCTATCGTAAAAGCGGCGTGCTCAAACGTTTGCAGGCCACGCCCGTGACCGCCTTTGAATTTCTCACCGCGCAGGTGGTGTCACGTCTGTGGCTGATCCTCGCTATCACCAGCGGCGTCTACGCCGGCGCCAACCTGTTCATCGACTTCAGTATGTTCGGCAGCTACGTCCTGCTGCTGCTGGTGTTCACCCTCGGCGCCATCAGCCTCATCAGCCTCGGCCTGCTGGTGGCCGCACGCATCGCCAGCGAAGAACTAGCCGGCGGCATTCTCAACGTGCTGAGCTGGCCGATGATGTTTCTCTCCGGGGTGTGGTTTTCACTGGAGGGAACCCACCCGCTGATTCAACAACTGGCATTACTGTTCCCACTCACACACATCATCGATGCCTCACGCGCTATTATGATCGACGGCGCGGGACTGGCAGGGATCAGCACACAACTGCTAGTGCTAACCCTGATGAGCGGGATTTTTCTGCTGCTGGGTGCAGCGCTGTTTCGTTGGAAATAGAGACCACTGACATGAACAAAATTAAACAACTACAGCAAGAGCTGGACGAACTGCGACGCGAAAACCAGCAGCTGAAAGACGCGCGCGAAAACGACCAGCAAAAAAAGCAGCGCGTACATCTCGAAGAACTGGTGGCCGACCGCACCCAGGAGCTGAGCAGTATCAATGAACAGTTACGCAAGGAGATCACCGAACGCGAACAGGCCGAAGAGATCGCCCGCCAGCACCAGGAAAAACTGGCGCACGTGGCACGCATCAACACCGTGGGTGAAATGGCCTCCGGCCTGGCCCACGAAATCAACCAGCCACTGGCCGCCATTGCCACCTATACCCAAGGCTGTCTGCACCGCCTACGCAAGGCCGATGACGACCCACAAAAGCTCGGCCCCATCCTGGAACAGATCATCGTCCAGGCGCAACGCGCCGCCACCATCGTTCAACATCTGCGTAATTTCGTGACCAAGGGCAAACCGCACCGTGAACCCACCGACATCACTCAAGTGGTGCGCCGCGCCGTGAGCCTGGTGCGCGGTGAAATTCTCAGCAACGAGATCAAACTGGATATCCTGCAAGACGCCACCTTACCGCTGGTCAATGCCGATGCCATCCAGGTGGAACAGGTCATCCTCAACCTGATGCGCAACGCCATCGATGCGCTGAGTGAAATAAAAGAGGGCATCGAGGGCGACCGCAAAGAGTTAAAGATCATGCTCGACTGCTGTAAAAGCCAGGAGATCAGTATCACCATCAGTGACACCGGCCCCGGCTTCAGCGACGACACCCGGGATAAGCTCTCCTCGCCCTTCTTCAGCACCAAACCCGAAGGCATGGGGCTGGGGCTGGCCATCAGCACCACCATCATTGAGGATCACGGCGGCCGTCTCAGCCACGAGGTCAACGACGCCGGTGGCGCCACCTTCCGTTTCACCCTGCCGGCAAACGGTCGGCGCAGTGAGCAGCACGCACAGCCATAACCCGGCATCGCGACAATTTCCCTACGGTAACGAGCAATTACCCCACGATAGCGGGCAACTACCCTCGGGTTAAGCAATACTTACCCCAATACCCGCTGCTGTCGCGTGCCGCTATAGTGCGCAGCTCGGCAATACCCACCCGAGCCAACCAAGCGCTTGCCGGCCCACAGCAAGTGGTCTCCGCCATGGCTCACAACGCGCATAAACAGACCTACATAGGGAGTCTCTCGGAATATGGAACGCCGCCACCAGACCCGCAGCCTTACCAATACCCCGACCCGTATCAGTTACGAACCGCTGGGCATTGTTAGCGCCCATATTCGCAACTTCAGCCAGAATGGTCTCTTTATCGAACTGGACTCGGCAAAATTAAAGCTCAACCACACGGTCGAGATTATCGCCGAAAGCCCCAGCTATATGCGTGCCATACCACCGGTCAAGGCCATCATCGTCCGCAACACACCCAAGGGCATCGGCCTGAGTTTTCTTGAGCCCTGCCCAAGACTCATCGACACCTTGAGTTCCCTGTAAGGCACCACTAAACAGGCGTTTATAAAACATTCCGCGCCCGTGTCGATGAATCGCGGACGTGATAAAATCAACAAAAAAACAGGTTATGGACAATTCCATGGATAGTGACAATCGCTGGAGCGAGCGCCAAGACATACACCTGCCCATCACCCTGCTCGACGATGGGCAGGAGATCCTGCAGGCCAACAGCAAAAACATCAGCATCGGCGGCATCTTTATCGACACCGCCCCACAGACGCTCGATATCGACAAAAAGCTGGACGTCTCGTTCAGCCTGCGCAGCGCCAACGGCACCCGACAGCATCGCCTGCCGGCACGGGTGGTGCGTAACCACGATAGCGGTACCGCCCTCGCCTTCAGCGACTACAACACCGACACTCTCAACGCCCTGCGCATACTGCTCTACGACGGCTTCGCTCGATAAATTCCTGTCATTTTGGTATAAGATTGCCCGCCCCCGCAGCAGGAAGTTCTCCTGCTGCGGTAACCACCAAATGCGGAATCACATCTCATGACGTTTCGAGCCCCTTCCTTACCCACCTATTTTATCGGCCTGACCATCGCCTGCATCATCGGCGGCCTCGTCTGGCTTATCTTCGGCAATAGCACCAGCCCCCTGCTCCTGCTGATAGCCGGACTCATTATTGGTCACTTTTTCGGCAGCTTTTTCCATGACCGGGAACAAACCGAGCACCCCGACACAAAGACGCCCGCGGCCCCGGCCGGCGATAGTGGCGGCGAAATAAAATCCATCTATGTCGGCAACGTCGCCTTCAGCGCCCCGCGTGAAGACCTGCAGGCACTGTTCGAGGCCCACGGCCAGGTCGTTTCCGTACGCCTGATGACAGATCGTGTCACTCGCCGTCCCCGGGGTTACGGTTTTGTGGAAATGGAAAGCCAAGCAGCAGATGCCGCCATCGCCGCCCTGAACGGCATGGAGTTTTTTGGTCGCAACCTGCGCGTCAATGAAGCCAAACAGCGCGCCCCCCACCGAGATGGTTAAGGAAGCATCTGTTAGCTTATTAGGCGGTGTTCTCAGGCCACAAAACACTCTGCCACCCCGGGCCCGTTCGTCATCACAGCCGGAGAGGCTGCAGCTACGGATCCTGCTCCGCTGACTCCAGCGCCTCGGCAGCTTCCATCCACTGCGCTTCGGCCTCGACCCGCTGTTTTTTCACCCGCACCTGAGCGGCCAGCAATTCATTCAGCGCCGACTTGTTCTCCGCGCTGTAAATAGCGGCGTCGGCCAGCCGCGCCGTCAGCTTTTCCTGTTCGCCCTGCAGCCGCTCCAGCCGTTTTTCAGCCTGCGTGAGCTTATCGCGCAGAGGCTTCAGACGCTTGCGCCGCACGGCCTCCTGCTGACGCTGCTGGCGACGATCAGCCGCCGAATCTTTTTTTACCGGGGAAGACAGCGATGCCATCGCAGCAGGCACCGCCGACTGGCGGCGGTGCTCTACCATCCAGCACGCATAGTCGTCGAGATCGCCGTCAAAAGGCTCAGCACCTCCCGCCGCCACCAGCACGAAACGGTCGCACACGCTGCGTAGCAGGTGGCGATCATGGGAAACGATCAACATGGCGCCCGCAAAGTCTTGCAGGGCAAGATTAAGCGCATGGCGCATTTCCAGGTCGAGGTGATTGGTCGGCTCATCGAGCAACAGCAGATTGGGCCGCTGATAGACCAGCAGGGCCAGTACCAGGCGCGCCTTTTCACCGCCGGAAAAGGGCGCTACCAAAGACAGGGTCTGATCGCCGATAAAACCAAAGCTGCCCAAATAATTACGCAGTTCCTGCTCACTGGCGAGCGGATCGAGTCGGCGCAGATGGCCGAGCGGGCTATCGTCGCCGTGCAGCTGTTCCAGCTGATGCTGGGCGAAGTAACCGATCTGCAGAGTCTTGGCCGCCTTGCGGCGGCCCGCCAGCGGCGCCAGCTCACCGACCAGAGCCTTGATCAAGGTGGACTTGCCGGCGCCATTCGGCCCCAACAGACCGAGGCGGTCACCGGGCTGGATGTCCATTTTCACTCCGTGCAGCAGAGGCTCGCCACCGTAGCCCAGATCCACCTCGGTCAACTGCAACAGTGGATGCGGCACGTCTTTGGGTGCGCGAAAGCCAAAAGTAAACGGAGAATCCACATGCGCCGGAGCGATCTCCTCCATCCGCGCCAAGGCCTTGAGGCGGCTCTGTGCCTGCCGCGCCTTGGTGGCCTTAGCGCGAAAGCGGTCGACGAACTGTTGCAGATGAGCGACGGTGCGCTGCTGCTTCTCATGCGCCGCCTGCTGCTGCGCCAGTTGGGTGGCACGCTGTTTTTCGTAGGCACTGTAATTGCCGGTGTAGGCATGCAGGCGCTGTTCGGCCAACAGGGCGATGCGATTCACGCACAGGTCGAGAAAGTCACGATCATGTGAAATCAACAGCACCGTGCCGGGGTAGGCGCGCAGCCACTCCTGCAACCACAGCACAGCATCGAGATCGAGGTGATTGGTGGGTTCGTCGAGCAACAACAGATCAGAGCGGCACATCAGCGCCTGGGCCAGATTGAGGCGCATGCGCCAACCACCGGAGAAACTGTCCACCGGCTGTTGCATCTGTGCTTCACTGAAGCCGAGACCGGCCATCAGGCGTGCCGCGCGGGTCGCTGCGGTGTAGCCATCGATGGCCTCTAGGCGGCCAAACAGGCTGGCCTGACGCTCGCCGTCACCAGCCGCCTCGGCCGCCGTCAACTGCGCCTGCAAGACACGCAGTTCCTCATCGCCATCCAGCACATAATCGATGGCGCTGCGTTGCGTTGCCGGCGTCTCCTGCGCCACGTAGGCCAACACGATGCCGGCTGGCAGAGCGACCTCGCCGCCATCCGGATGCAGGCCATGAGGGTCACGCAGCCCCAACACCAGCGCTAACAGGCTGGACTTGCCACTGCCATTGCGCCCGACAATGCCCCAGCGCTCGCCGCGCTGGATGGTGACATCGACACCTTCGAGGAGTACGCGCGCGCCGCGCCGCAAAGTGACATTCTGGAAATTCAACATGGGGCGAGAGTTTACCTGCAAACCCTGCCAAGTTCATTCCATTGCCGCGCATAACCGGACTACCGAAGCAGGGGCCGATGCGCTCAGTATCATCAAGTATTCCCCGCATACGATTGAATGGCGCCTGTCAGCTTGAACCTGGATTAATCAGTTGACCGCTTCAAGGTAAGTCTCAGTACATGGTCATCAACGAATTCATCCAAAAGCCAGACTTCACCTGTCAGGTGAGGACGTGACGACCCGCCCAGCCGCTCTGAGTGCCCGCCTGGCTATGCAAAAAAACGCGTTAAGGGTACATGCATTTTTTGCCTGCATGGATGCAGGGAGCGTGAGCAGGAGCGGAAACTTTGCCACGCCAAACGAACACTCAGGGCCACTGGACAGGCCATTCAACGGATTAATCCAGATTGAAGCTGTAACGCGGCTAATAATCACCTTCCAGTGTAACTTCGATATTGACATTATCGTTATA
>JALTPW010001018.1 GCA_026999335.1 Chromatiales bacterium | reverse complement strand
CCGGCCTCCGCACACCTGCTGGTAGACCTGATGCTGGAGCGCCACCCCGTGCTGGATCCCGAGCCATTCGCCCTCGATACGCACGCCAGCGCAGCCTGAAACAGCCGATATTAGAAATTTTTCGTATTGGACGATATACTTAGTACCATGGTAGGAAATAACAACAAACGATTTGGCGGTGACGTCGGCGAGCTGCTGGCCAGCCACGGCATCTCGCCCACCCAGCAGCGCCGGCAGATTGCCCGCATCATGTTTGCCCGCCCGCAGCACCTCTCGGCGGAGCAGATTCTCGAGCGTGTCAATACGAAAGACCAACAGGTGTCGAAGGCCACGGTGTATAACACCCTCGGCCTGTTCATCTGCAAAGGCCTGATTCGCGAGGTAGTGGTCGATCCCAGCAAGATTTTTTACGACTCCAATACCCGCCCACACCATCACTATTTCAACCTCAGCACCGGCATGCTGAGCGACATCGATGACGAGCAGATCACCCTCAGCCAGCTGCCTGCGGCCCCCGACGGCACCGAGCTGGAAGGTATCGACATCATCGTCCGCCTGCGCAACAAGCCCTGACCCCGGGCGTCGGTGTCCGCAAAAACTCCGTTCAGCGGCGGCGGTTGTTTCCCCACCCCCGCATCTCGTATACTCCCGCCGCACGCTAAACCCGATCACACGCCGATGTAGCTCAGTTGGTAGAGCAACTGATTCGTAATCAGTAGGTCGGAGGTTCGACTCCTCTCATCGGCACCATACAATCAACGGGTTACATCCAGGACAGACGTTCGGGCGACACCCAAGTCACCCATCAGTCACCGCAACCGATGTTTAATCTGAAGTTCCCCGCTGTCTGAAGCCCTGTATTTTGCGCAAGTGCGTAGAATACAAGGCTTTTTCGTGCCCGTAAGGTGTTTGTTTGCGCGAAAAGTGTAGGCATGTACATAGCCACCGTACCCAACCGCAATTCCCCGCCCGCTATCCTGCTGCGCGAGAGCTATCGCGAAAACGGCAAAGTCAAATCCCGTACCCTGGCCAATCTCTCCAAACTCCCGGCCCACACCCTCGAGGTGCTGCGCCGCTCGCTCAAGAACGAACCCCTGGCAGCCGTCGGCGAGGGGCTCGAGGTGGTCGCTTCGCCGCACCACGGCCACGTGCAGGCGGTATTGCGCGCCATGCAACGTCTCGACTTCGCCAAACTCATCGCCTCACGCCCTTCACCCGAACGCGAGCGGGTCGTGGCGATGGTGGTTGCACGTCTGCTCGAACCTGACAGCAAGCTCGCCACCACGCGCTGGTGGCACGTCACCACCTTGCCCTCCCTGCTCGGGGTCGACGAAACCGATGAGGATGAACTGTACGCAGCACTGGACTGGTTGCTCGAACGTCAGGCGCGCATCGAGAAACAACTCGCCGCCCGCCACCTCGACAACGACGCGATGGCTCTGTACGACTTGAGTTCAAGCTATGTCGAGGGAACCACCTGTCCATTGGCGGCCTTCGGTCACAACCGCGACGGTAAAAAGGGCAAGCGCCAAATCAATTACGGCCTGCTAACGAATGCACGGGGTATTCCTGTCTCGGTTTCTGTCTTCAAGGGAAATACGGGGGATGCAAAAACGCTCTTGCCACAGTTCGTCAAGGTTCGTGACCGTTTCGGTCTCGCACGCTTTGTGTTGGTCGGCGACCGCGGCATGATCACGCAGAAGCAGGTCGATGCGCTGCACGACATCGACGGCGTCGACTGGATCGGCGCACTGCGCCCCGATGCCATCAAGAAGCTCATTAACAGCGGTGCCTTGCAGATGGACCTGTTCGACCAGCGCAACTTATTTGAACTGACCCATCCTGATTTCCCCGGGGAACGATTGGTGGCGTGTCGCAACCGCGAACTGGCCAAGCATCGGGCCGCGAAACGCCAAGGTCTACTCGAGGCCACCGCCAACGAACTGGAAAAGGTGCGCCGCATGGTCGTGCGCGGACGATTGCGCGGCCAAGACGCCATCGGCGTGCGTGTCGGCAAAGTCGTCAACAAGTACAAGGTCGCTAAACACTACCACCTCGACATCCGTGCCGACGGTTTCGACTTCACGGTC
>JALTPW010001017.1:1508-2092 GCA_026999335.1 Chromatiales bacterium | reverse complement strand
CAGAGCACCAGAATGGGTTTACTGAGTAACTTGGCCAAGTACAGGCAGCGGTAGCCGAGAATCAATGTTTTGCCAGAGCCTGCCACACCGTGGATGACCCGATGCCCTTCACCCAGACTGCGGGCTAACAGCTCCTGTTGCATGTCCATCACCTTCACGATATCCGGTAGCAGGGTCTCTTCCCCCTCTTCTTCTTCAGGTGGAAAGAGGCTGTCCTGAAGCCCTTCGGTATTTATTCGCACTTCCGGAAACAGGTGCCAGCGAACGCGATCTATCTGCGGTAGGGTTATCGTCGAGCCGAGAGAGAACTGCACGTTGAACATGCCCCACAGGTGTTCCTGAAAGACCTCAGGATCGACACCTTCGAACATTTCGTCCTTGCAGATGACCTGATGCGGCGGCAGCACCTCCTGAAGATCTGTTTCATCGAACTGGCGTCGGGGGATATTGCTCAGGATCACCCCGTAACCATAGGGAAAGAGCAGCTTGCCCCGGTAGCGGCCGGATGGGGCAATGAGTTGCGGATCGGACTCGAGCCGATTGACGAGCTGATAGCTGACCTGCCGGACTTGCTCAAGAGGGTT
>JALTPW010001017.1:0-1498 GCA_026999335.1 Chromatiales bacterium | reverse complement strand
CCTCGGCGGGGATGCAGGATGATGAAGTCGGAATAACGCTGGCGCTTGCCCACGGGCAATTCATACCAACAGAGATAGTCGTCCTCAAGGTGTGACTCCAGGCGACGGGCGAATCGCCTTTCGCCGGCCTGCATGCGGCGCAGACAACTATTCAGGGAGGGAATCAGCTTTGCCATAGATTTCCATATACGCGCCATTCATTGGCTGGCTTTTGCCAACAGGATAGCAGAAGAGTCTGCCGGGAATCTCCCGAGCATCCCGACGGCGTGCCTCGCCTCAGCGGGTCAGCTGGCTATACAGGCTGAGCAACTTCTGCGGCAGGTGGCAGGGGCGCTGGATCACCGTGTAACCGGTGGAGCCGAACAGCCAGGGCAGGTAGGCGTCGCCCTCGCGGTCGATGGTGATGCAGAAGGGGGTGAGGCCGAGTTCGCGGGCCTCGCGCACGGCCATGCGGGTGTCTTCGATGCCGTGGCGGCCTTCGTAGTGGTCGAGGTCGTTGGGCTTGCCGTCGGTGAGAATCAATAACAGGCGCTGGCTACTGGCCTGCTTCACCAGCAGCGTGCTGGCGTGGCGGATGGCGGCGCCCATGCGGGTGTAGTAGCCGGGGCGGATGGCCTGGATGCGGCCGCGCACGGGGTCGCCGTAGGCCTCGCCGAAGGTCTTGAGCGGGTAGCAGCGCACCTCCTCCCGCCGCCGCGAGGAGAAGCCGTAGAGAGCGAAGCGGTCGCGGCAGGCCTGCAGGGCCTCGCCGAACAGCAGCAGGCTGTCGGTGATGACGTCGATGATGCGCTGTTGGTCATTGATGGCGGCATCGGTGGACAGGGACAGGTCGGCCAGCAGCAGGGTGGCGAGGTCACGCTGGTTGACGCGCAAGGCACGGTAGAGACCCTTCTCCGCCACCGCCTCGCCGTTGCGGCGGGCGCTGCTGAAGTCCAGCCAGGCCTGCAGATCCAGCTCGCTGCCGTCGGGCTGGGCGCGTTGCCAGGTGCGGGTCTGGGCCAGTTCGGCGAACTGGTGGCGCAGGCGCCGGGCCTGCGGACGCAGTGTCTCGGGCAGGGGGCGTGGGCGGCTGTCGCGCGGCAGCATGGGCTGCAGGCGGCAGTGGTCGGGCACCAGGCGCTCGCGCTTCCAGTCCCACTCCGGCAGGGTGACGGTGCCGCCGAGGGGGCGGTCGTCGTAGGCGGCGGCAGGCAGGTCGAGGTCGAGACGGATGCGGCTGACGCTGGTCTTGCCGTCACGGGCCACATGCAGCTGCTGCATGTCGCGGGCGATGTCGGCGGCGTCCGGGTCGTCGTCCTCGTCGATGGGTCTGTCCACCTTGACGTATTCTCCCCAGCTGAAGATGTTTTCCCAGCGCATGGTGAGCAGGCCGTCGCGGCCCTCGGGCATCTCGGTGCGCTCGGCGCGGTAGGCGTGCGACTGCTCGGCCTCGCGGCTCTGGCCCTCACCGGGTGCGGCGTCGCTGGCTGGCTGCGGCGGCTCGGCGGTGGCTGGGCGC
>JALTPW010001016.1 GCA_026999335.1 Chromatiales bacterium | reverse complement strand
TGGTGGATCTTGATCGCCATCAAAAACTGACTGAGAATAAGCACTTGTCCGCCAAAAAGATAAAAGAATGAGAGTTTTAATTGTCGAAGACGACGCTGAGCTGGCGGCCGCCATGAGTGATTACCTGATCTTGCAGGGCGTTGAATGTGACTTTGCATACCATGGTGAGTCTGGTTTTATGCTGGCTCAGGAGCGTCGGTTCGATGTGATTGTTTTGGACTTGATGTTGCCGAGAATGCGGGGCTTTGAGGTGTGTGAGAAACTGCGTAAACAGGGAAATTTTACGCCAATTTTGATGTTAACCGCTTGTGATACCAACGCAGAGCAACTTACGGGGTTTCAGGTCGGTATTGACGATTATGTTGTCAAACCTTGCCCCATGCCCCTGCTGTGGGCCCGCTTGCGGGCCTTGCATCGGCGTGATAAGCCGCAAACAGACAAATTGTCAATAGATACGCTGACTTTGTATTTTAAGGAACTCAGGGTGACGCGCGAGGGGCATGAGATCAAGCTGACGCCGACCGGCTGGAAAATACTCGAATTGCTGGCACAACGTAGTCCCGAAGTGGTGTCAAGGGCTGAACTGGAAGATCATGCCTGGCCGGATAATGACGTGGATGCCGGAAACTTCAATGTCCAGTTGCACCAATTACGCAAGGCCGTGGACAAGCCCTTTCCTTACCCCCTGATCCACACACTTGTCGGTGTGGGTTTGTGCCTCAGAAAAAAAGATGCCTGAGAGTCGCCAACGCACCCGGACACTGGCCGAACAGGTTCGCTGGCAGTTGTTGTGGCTCGGCGCGGGTCTGTTTTTCGTTTGTTTACTAATACTGCTTGTTTTTGCCTGGCGCGCTGCTGTAATCAATACCAATAGTCTGATGCAACTTGAGGCTCAATCATTGATTCGGCAGGCAATTGAGCATCCGGATCTGCCGTTACCTCGCGGTGAGACGTTTAGCGCCTATCGGCAGTGGGAGGATATTCCCGAGTCATTGCGCAATTATTTTTCTGATTCTCCTGTTCCCAGCGGGAAAGTCATGGAGGTGAGTCTTACCAATATTGATGGAGGTGTCGATTATCTTTATCTTTTGCATCATATTGATGGAGATTACGGCGAACTGTTTTTGCTTAGCCGTCATCATGCAGCAGAAATCGAGGCGGTGTCTCTGGCTTTTGCCAAAACGGCGTTGAATCAAGCATTCTGGCTGACGTTGATTATTTTTATATCGCTGTTTTTTATGGTGAGATGGTTGATTCGTCGTACCACTGAGCCATTGGCACTGCTCAGTCAGTGGGCATCCCGTCTGGGAAAAAATCCGCATCAACCGTTGAGCACCAATTTTCCCATTGAAGAACTGAATCAGCTTGCCGCACAGTTACACGAAGGCGTGGGCAGAGTACAGGCATTTAATCAGCGTGAACAACAGTTTTTGAAGCATGCCAGCCATGAACTGCGCACGCCTTTGGCGATTATTCAGGCCAGCCTGGATACTTTGAATTTACAAAATAATGAAACCAGCCGGCCGACGGTGAAACGCGCACTGAAGGCCAGTGCTAATATGAGACGACTATCTGCCGCATTGTTATGGCTGGCGCGTGAATCTGAGCAACCTATCGATAAGAGCTACATTGCGGTTCGTGATTTGTGTGAACAAATTATCAAGGATCATCGTTACTTACTTAATGATCGGCAGGTTGATATTTGTTGCCATGTTAGCGTCGATACCCTTTATATCGAAAACGATCTTTTTTCCATTGTTATTGCAAACCTGATCAGAAATGCTTTTATTTATGGTGCAGATGGTGTGATAGAACTTGAGATATCGGTGAGTGGTCTTCGCATCGCCAATCCTGTACAGGCAGGAGTCAACGGTGAAAATCATAATGACTCACCGGGGTTTGGGTTAGGGCTGCAACTGGTGCAGCGGATCTGTTCCAAGATGGATTGGCAATCTACTTTTTCTATAGAGCAGGATTTTTTTATTGTCACTGTTGCCTGGTGTGATGAAAAACATGCGGATTCTTGTTTATTAACAGCTTCTCACCTTGCCGTCACGGGTGATAAAGAGGACGCTGGCTCTGGATAGAAGGCTGGCAATTAAGTGAACTGTGCGCGCTCGCCGTCGTTGCCCTGCAAGCCGAATTTTATTGGGCGCCACCACTGACGGCTCCCCACATAAAATCTGGTGGGCAGGTTTTTCATGCCCACGTGGAATATACGTTTCACCGCGGTGCTTGAGGCTAAGGAGTAACTGGAATTGTTCAGCATGTCGGAAAAACTTACGGAGGATCAGATTTCAGCAGATTAGATAGGGTGAGCGCCGCCCAGCATTTTTGGCGATGCCAACCACTTATTGGTGGGCAATGCCCACCCTACTTGGCTTGGAACAATGCTAAAGAAATAGTGAGGGAAAAATCATACAATGGCGAAGAAGAATTGGCCTCAGTGAAGACGAACGGCTGAACATGACATATATTGTTGCTGGGTTAATAGTAGCTGCGTAGGGTGGGCACCGCCCACCGATGCAGGCTTCCAGTGTCCGCGGAAATGCCGGGCAATGTCTACTCTCTGCTGTTAACGCAAATAAGCACGGTTGGGGTGAACAACGTGAACTCTAACAATCGGGCGTCCATCATCCGCCATGTTGAGATTCGCTGTGCTCACCCCAATCTATAAATTTCCATAGATAGCAGAAAAAGGGAGGCCATGTGACCAGGATACTCGCCATCAATGGTTCGTACCGGGATGATGGCATGACCGATCAGGCTGTGGTGAGCGTGGTGCAGGCGGCGGAGGCTAGCGGCGCTGAGGTGGAGGTGATTCGCCTGCGCGAGTACCCCATCGAGTTTTGCCTCAATTGCCGGGAGTGTACCCAGCAACCGGGCACGGCACCGGGCCAGTGCGTGCAGCACGATGGCATGGCTGAACTGGTGAGAAAGATCGAGGTGGCGGATGCCTTCATCCTTGCCTCGCCCACCAACTTCAGTAGCGCCACCGCCCTCTTCAAGCGCTTCATGGAACGGCTCATCGTCTATGCCTATTGGCCATGGGCGATGCATTCCCCACAGCTGCGCAAGGCCGGCGAGCCCAGGAAAAAGGCCGTGCTCGTTACCTCCTGCGCCGCCCCCGCCATTCTTGGCCGCTGGGCCTATGGCACGCGTAAGCAACTACAGATGGCCGCGAAGACCATCGGTGCCAAACCCGTTGGCACTCTCTACATGGGCATGGTCGCCAGGCAATCACATCCCGTTTTGCCGGCGCGGGCAACGAAGAGGGCGGAGGTTCTGGGCAGAAGGCTGGCGGGTGAATGAATGGCTTGGTTCTCAGGTTGGCTTGCCGGCCTTGAGGCAGTGCTTGGCCAAGGTATCGATGGCCTTGTTAGCGGAGTGGTTGGCGATGCGTGCGGCGTTAGCCTGCCACCACCGACGTTACCCGGATCATTTTTAGGATCGAACAAGTTTTGCAAGTTGCTCTCGGGGACGGAAAGGACGAATAGCCATTGGATCTTTAAATCAGCACCAGCTATTGCGGTCGGTCGGATCAGTCCAAGCCTTTTCAAAAGCCGATAAAACCCGGTATCCGCTTTTTTTTCCGAATGAAACAGCCGTGATAAGTAGCGCCATCGCAAAGAATAACAACGAGAAAAGCGCATACCAGTGCGGTGCGGCGAGGACATTGATGCGCCGGAAATGATTAGACATCAGGCTGCTCTGAAGTCGGACGTGCTCTGTTGATAATGGCGATTCGTCCGTTTGCTGGATCCCTCTGTTCTTAATGACAGCCCAAACAACCTTTGGCAAACACGATGAATCAGCTGAATAGTGAAATGCCCCAATGGCATGTATCTTCAATCCTTCAGGGGCTGTTTCATCGTCAAGAATTTCTTTAATGACAGGCAACATGGTATTCCGCGCATTCAATGCCATATTGACAGTCTGGGCTTTGTAGAAGGTATACATACCCATCATGACCACAGCTATAGCCGCGGCTTCAATCGGCCCCATTGCCGTTCCCCTTCATGATTTTCACCCATTGGGTCATTCGCAGGGTTTCCATCTTCTCTTGGTGTTTATATGTGAACCTGATTAAGTATACAAAAACTATAACAACGACAATAATTGCCAACAAGCATGGATCAACGCCCAGTTTTTCTACGACATCGGACACCACCGTATAAGCTTTATCTGTGATCTCTGTCCTTTCATCGTTCATTATGGGCTATTCCTAAGCCATTGATACTGCTTTTTTCTATTCGCGCTGCGATTCAGTGTCTATTAGGGTGGATCCCATAGTCAAGGCAGAATTCACCAAATGGCGATTTTCGAATTGGGAATATCACGCCAGCTTGTCATCGGCCACAAAGTACTTCGGATCTTCGATCACGTTGACCTCTACGAGGTCGCCGGCCTTTTTCAGCAGCTTGGTGCATTCCGGGCTGAGGTGGCGCAGGTGCAGGCGTTTGCCGGCCTTCAGATAACGCTCGGCCAGGGAGTCGATGGCCTCGATAGCGGAATGGTCGGCGACGCGGGCGTTCTTGAAATCCACCACCACGTCGTCCGGGTCGTTTTTGGGGTCGAACAGATCCTGGAAATTGCTCACTGAGGCGAAGAACAGTGGCCCCTCCAGCTCGTAGACCTTGCCGCCGAGTTCGTTCAGATAGCCCTTCACGTTGATGTGCTTGGCGTGCTCCCAGGCGAAGGCCAGCGCGGAGACGATGACACCCACCACCACCGCCACCGCCAGGTCGGTGGCCACGGTGACGCCGGAAACGAGGATCAGCACGAAGGCGTCGGTGCGCGGCACCTTTTTCAGGATGCGGAAGCTGGACCACTCGAAGGTGCCGATAACCACCACGAACATCACGCCCACCAGGGCCGCCAGGGGGATCATTTCGATCAGCTCGGAGGCGAACAGAATGAAGGCCAGCAGGGCCAGCGCGGCGGTGATGCCGGATAGCCGCCCGCGGCCGCCGGAGTTCACGTTGATCATACTCTGGCCGATCATGGCGCAGCCGCCCATGCCACCGAAGAAACCGGTGGCCACGTTGGCGGTACCCTGGGCGATGCATTCCTTGTTGCCGCGGCCACGGGTTTCGGTGAGTTCGTCGATCAGGGTCAGGGTCAGCAGGGACTCGATCAGGCCGATGGCGGCGAGGATCACCGCGTAGGGCAGGATGATCATGAAGGTTTCCCCGTTCAGCGGCACCATGGGGACATGGAACTCAGGCAGGCCGCCGGCGATGGAGGCGATGTCGCCCACGGTCTTGGTGTCCAGGCCCAGGCCGATGACCACCAGGCTGACCACCACGATGGCCGCCAGTGAGGAGGGCACGGCGTTGGTGAGCTTGGGCAGGTAGCGGATGATGGCCATGGTCAGGGCCACCAGACCAAGCATGATCCACAGCGTATCGCCCTGCATCCACGGCTGAGCGCCGCTTTCGTCAGTAATCTTAAAAGACTGCATCTGCGCCAGGAAGATGACGATGGCCAGGCCGTTGACGAAGCCCAGCATCACCGGATACGGCACCATGCGGATGAACTTGCCCAGGCGCAGCACCCCGGCGCCGATCTGGATAATGCCCATCAGCACCACGGTGGCGAACAGGTATTCCACGCCGTGATCCGCCACCAGCGCCACCATCACCACCGCCAACGCCCCGGTAGCGCCGGAGATCATCCCCGGGCGGCCGCCGATGCAGGCGGTGATCAGGCCTACCATGAAGGCGGCGTATAAGCCCACCAACGGTTCCACTCCGGCAACGAAGGCAAAGGCCACCGCCTCCGGCACCAGGGCCAGGGCCACGGTGAGGCCGGAGAGGATATCGTTTTTGACATTGCGCGTGCGCGCGGCGTGGAGTTCGAACATGCTGACCTCGGGCGGGACATGCCGGCTAACGCCGGCAAAAAGGCGCGTATTTTACCTGAGGTGGCGCGAGGCGGGAAGAACAGCGAGTCGTCATCGGCGCGCAGGGCGACTATATTGGGGATATCGGTCATTATCCCCTCTCAAGGGAGGGCTGTTGCAGTAATGGTATTTAGCGAGGAGGTAGCGCATGAATCTGGTAAGGGAGGTCCTTGGGCCAAAATCCAAATATGACAAGAGTCTGCCGTATACCTACGAGGCCAGAGTGCCCATTTTCGAGGGTAGTGAGGAGTTCAATACCTATATCGCCAATACCATTTGCGGTCTGGTGGAGCATTTGGATAGCAATGAAATCACCCCGAATGAGGTGCAGATCTTTGAGGTCTATCAGGAGCGGGAGGCGCCCATCGACATGGTGCTGTTCGCCACGGCCGACAACCAGTGGCGCTTCAGGCCGGATCTCTGCGAATCGTTCAAGACACACTACCCGGGGCATATCGAGGACGGGCAGTGCACCTTTGCCGACCGGGACGGTAAATGCAAAGGCCCCTGACGGGGCGTTCGCGCGTGTCATTCACCGCAGCGGACGAACGGATGGGGGGCGCTCCAGGAGTGGTGGGAGGGGTCACTCGTCGAAGGAAACAAAGATGATTTTCCAGCCCTTGCCGACCTTGACCAGGTTATAGGTTGCCTTCTGGGTGTATTGCAGGTCGTCGCTGGCGTC
>JALTPW010001015.1 GCA_026999335.1 Chromatiales bacterium | reverse complement strand
TCGCCGGGTTGCGGGCAGTCGTCCGTGTTGGCGTGGGCCCGATACATGCGTCGCTTGAGTTTGCCGAGGTAGTGCATGCGCGCGACGATTTCCTGTCCGGGGTAACAGCCCTTGTGAAAACTGAGGGCATCCAGCGCCGGCAGATTTAACATCTGCGGGACGAAGGCCTCCTGGGTTGCCGCCACCACCTCCGGCAGGCCGGCGTGAATGTCCAGCAGGCTCCAGACTGCGTTGCCGGTAGGCCGGGCCAGTGCGCTGAGCGTGTTCCATAGCTCGCGCACGGCGGGTTCACTGCCGTGGATCTCGAAACGCGGATGCGGGCCGCGTACGCGGATCACACTCAGTGTTCCCGTGTGCAGACATTCGTCGATGGCTGCGGGTGCGTTGCCGAGAATGTCAGTAAGATGTTTTGCTGCTTCGGGGCCGGAGTAACCGATGCTGACCTGTGTGTCGCTGTTGTCTTCCAGGGTTACCTTGCTCATTAGCACGAACATGCGCAGGCGTTTCAGGGTGGGTTCAAGGATTTCCCGTGGCAACCGCAGTAAATAATCGTTATCGTCTTGCTGGAACAGGCGGAACAGGGCGAGCACGCGGCCCTTGGGGGTGCAGTAGCCGTTGAGCTGGCTGAGGGTTGGGCTGACCTTACGCACGTCGTTGCAAAACTGGTTCTGTAAAAAGCTTTCGGCCTCGACGCCACTGGTGCGGATCAGGCCGTAGTGGGAAAGATCGCACAGCACATGATCGTGTAACGCGGTGTGCTTTTCCTCGTTCACATTGCCGAAGTGTGGGCAGTACTCTTTGTCGAGCTTGGCACCCAGTGCAATGAGATGATTTTTCCAATTATCATTCATGTAAATTGACCTGATGAAGTTGACAGTCAATCATAGCCAATATCGGCCAGTCAGGTAACCGTACCTATGGGCTATGATATATCGAATAGCATCGTGAATATTTTCTACCGAGGATAAGAGATTCGATGAATACACACACTGATCGGCCTGTTTTTCTCGATCTGCGAAAAGTCCACTGGCCGGTCATGGCATTTGTTTCCGGTCTCCATCGTGCCAGTGGCGTACTGATGGTTCTGTTGCTCCCTGTGCTGGTTTATCTGTTTGAGCTTTCCCTGCGTAATGAACAGGGTTTTCAGGCGGTCATGAATCTGATGCAAAGCATGCCGGCCAAGGTGCTGGGTGTTTTGCTGGTGTGGTTGCTGGCGCATCATTTTTTTGCCGGCATTCGCTTTTTATTGTTAGATGTTGACTTGGGTGTGGAAAAGTCCGAGGTACGCAAGACAGCCTGGATGGTACATGCGGCCGCCATCATTGCCACCTTGCTGGTGATTGGAGGCATGTTGTGAGCTGGCGTGGCGCCAACGGCCTGCGCCCCTGGCTGATGCAGCGTCTCAGCGCGGTCTATATCGCCGGTTTTTTGCTTTTTATACTGTTCAATCTGGCCACTGCGCCTGTCATCAGTTTTGACGCTTGGCGCGGCTGGGTCGCCGATCCGCTGGTGAACGCGGCCATCGCTTTATTTTTCGTGGCCCTGCTGATGCATGCCTGGGTCGGTACGCGTGACGTCCTCATGGACTACGTGAAACCGGTCGCGTTGCGCTTTGTATTGCTGATGCTGTTTGCCCTGATTTTTCTCATTTCACTTTTCTGGAGTCTGCGCGTGTTGTTTTCGGTGAGCCTGTCATGACGACAATGAAACTCGCCAGACGCAAGTTTGACACCCTGGTGATCGGTGCGGGTGGTGGAGGCCTGCGTTCGGCGATGCAACTGGCGCAGGCCGATGCCAATGTGGCCGTCGTGTCCAAGGTGTTTCCCACTCGTTCGCACACGGTGGCGGCGCAGGGCGGTATGAATGCGGCTCTGGCCAATGTGGTGCCGGACAACTGGCATTGGCACATGTACGACACGGTGAAGGGTAGCGACTACCTGGGCGATCAGGATGCCATCGAATATATGTGTCGTGCCGCTTCGCATCTGGTGGTGGAGCTGGAGCATGCCGGGGTGCCGTTTTCGCGTCTCGATAACGGCAAGATTTACCAACGGCCCTTTGGTGGCCAGAGCCAGGATTTTGGTGGCGCCCAGGCG
>JALTPW010001014.1 GCA_026999335.1 Chromatiales bacterium | reverse complement strand
CACCCATCATTCGCTATCACCTGGCTGCGACACTGGCAAAGGCAGGCAGAAAGGCCGAAGCCCGTAACGAGTTGAAGCCGCTGATTGAATCCGGGAAGAAATTCCAGGAACTGGAGGCGGCCAAGGCCCTCTTTGATCAGTTATAAAAAATGGCGCATGTTTACCCAATCATTGCATAAATTCTGACCAAAACGAGATCAGGCCACTTGTTTCAAAACATCCAAATAATGCAACAACTGCGATTTGGCAGCCGGGTTGGCGCTCATCGTCAGGGTCAGCGTGCCTTGGGGTTTGGTCAGCCGTCCAGCACGCTGGATGAGTTTGCGCCGCAGCGTGCCCAGTTGTTCAAAGCGCCACAGTGGGGCGCGCCGCTCGGTGGTGTTGCGTTGCCTGGGATAGGCCGTCATCTGCATTTCCCGATTGAGGTTGTGCGCGAGCATGGCCGAGAGGATATACACTTGATTGCCAGCCTGACGGCGGGTTGGGATGTAATCCATCTGGGCCTGCGACTTAAGCTCGGCGAAAATCCCCTCCTGGGCGCCACGGCCGTTGTGATAAGCCAATACCTTCCTGGCGCCGAGGCGTTTGTTCGTCACAATCACCTTGAAGTCATAGCCATAGGTGTAGGGAATGAACATATCCAGTTGAACCGGCTCCTTGTGCTGTTGCCGGTTGCAGGTTCGGATAAAGATAAAACGATATTTCTCATCCCAGCGCTTGGGTTTCCAGCGTGCCTCGAAAAAGTCGCACTGATGGCCCAGGTGGCGCCAGCGCTTTCGTGCTTCGACCAGTCCCTTGAGCTCGACGAAGCGCTCGAAGGGGACGCTGATGCTGAACTCCACCCCCTCGGCATCCAGCATGCCAATGATGGCGTCCGAGAAAAAGGCGCTGTCCATGCGCACTTCAAGCACCGCACGAGGCAGAGCGGTTCGTATCTCACGGATACAGGCCAGGATAAAGGTCTTGGCGCCGTTAGAGTCGTGTACGTTTCCCGGCCGATGCCAGACATCGAGTACCTGGCCGGTTTGGGCCAGGGTGCAGAACAGCGGGTAATAGCTGCGCGCCCCTTTCTTCTTGCGATTGAAACCCACCGCCGTACCTTCGGCGAAGCGGCCGGTAGAGAGTACCGAGCCGTCAAAATCCAGCGTGATACGCCTCAGGCCAAGCTTGCTCAGGCGCTCCAAAACCAGTTGCCGGTTGAGATGGCGCAGCTTCTCCACGCTGCGGGCATCCATGCCGGCCAGGTTGCGGCTGACGGTCGCCACATCCGGCAGCCGCTCAAGCCCCAGCAGGCGACGCACCATAGGATCGTCCCGATAGTAGCGCATGTCCTGAAGCCGCCGGTAGCCCAGCAGCAGATGCACAATCAACAGCAGGACCACAAGAGCGTGGCCAAAGACAGGGCTGACCTTAAGGTGGCGGAAACAACCCGCAAGTTGCTCCTTCAGTCCGAGCCTGCTGAGCAGGGGCTGAAACACAATCAAGCCGGCAAAGGATGTCAGCCGCTGGTCTTCGAAGCGGATCTCGGGAATGCGATGGGTCTTGCGATGAATGCTGGCTTTGCTACACTTCATGCAAACGGTCTCCGTTGGCTGATTGGTTTGGTGTGGTGCCTCCAATTCTACCAACTCAGGGACCGTTTTTTTATGGCCCAAAACCATTTTCATGCATCGTTTTTCACTGTCTGCTGGATCTCACTTTTGGTGAACTCCAGCGACATGGAAATAAGGTGCCATAAAGCCCGTAAATAACAGGGTTTGCGAAGAGTTTTGTACGTCATTTATGCAACTACCGGGTTAACAAGGGCCGCATAGGGTTGTTTGATTCCAGTATCTGGCTACCGGAACCGAGGGGCCACCCCTCATCTTTGGTACAGCAAGAAAGATTTTCATCTTTCGTCATGACACACAAGCACAGCGTAGTTTGCGTCCGAACGAGCGCCTTGATGTTCAATTTTTATTCGTAGTGCGTCCATAAACGAATAACCTTTATGACATGCTCCTCCTCATAAACTTGATAGACCAGTCTATGTTGAATATTGATTCTTCGTGAATATGCGCCGGATAAGTCACCCACTAGCTTTTCATACGGTGGTGGGTT
>JALTPW010001013.1 GCA_026999335.1 Chromatiales bacterium | reverse complement strand
GGATTATTGCGTCCAGCGCAATTGCCCCCTGTGTCAGGATAGTTGTCGCCTCTGTTGAAACGATAAATCAAAAGACAGGGGGCGGAAAAGAGTGAATTATGGCCCGTTATTCCGCCGAGAGAAAAGCGAGTGTGTTGAAGAAGTTGTTGCCGCCACACAACAAGCCAGTGGCAGAAGTTGCTGAGCAGGAGGGGATAGGTAAAGGCACGTTGTACAATTGGTTAAGTCAAGCCAAAGAAGAAGGGGTTGCTGTGCCGGGAAGTGGAAAAACAAGTGAACAATGGTCAGCTGAATCGAAGCTTGCTGTTGTTGTCGAGACCGCCTCGAAGAGCGAATCGGCGTTAAGTGAATATTGTCGTTCAAAGGGGCTTTATCCAGAGCAGGTCAAGGCCTGGCGGCAGGCCTGCCTTGAGGGTCAGTCGGCACAGGGCGTCAGACAGCAGCGAGAGCAAGTGCAGGCGAAGAAAGATAAGAAGGAGATCAAGGCCTTAAAGCAAGAGCTTGCTCGTAAAGAGAAAGCGTTGGCGGAGGCGGCTGCACTGCTGATTTTGCGAAAAAAGTTCAATGCCCTCTGGGAGGAAAAAGAGGAGAGTTAACGCCTCTTCCAGAGCGGCAAAAAATAGTGAACTGGATGACTGAAGCGGTTCAGTCGGGAGCAAGAAAAGGGTTGGCGTGTAGCACTGTGGGACTCTCCCTGCGCACGATCCAGCGCTGGGAAGGCGGAGGCGAAGTTCAGGCGGATCAACGCCCGCAGGCCAAACGTCCGGTGCCGACGAACAAGCTAACCGAAGTGGAGCGTGGCCAGGTGATCGAAGCCTGTAACCGGCCGGAATACGCCAGCTTGCCACCGAGCCAAATCGTGCCAAAGCTAGCCGATCAAGGCGAATACATCGCCTCGGAATCGAGCTTCTACCGGATATTGAACGACGCTGAACAGCTGCACCACCGAGGGCGAAGCAAAGCGGCGAGTGCTCGAAAGGCACCCACCACCTACATCGCACGGGGTGCCAACGAAGTCTGGACATGGGACATCAGCTACCTGCCGACAAGGGTGAAAGGACTGTTCTTCTACCTCTATCTGGTGGTTGACATCTACAGCCGCAAGATTGTTGGCTGGGAGGTTCATGAGAGCGAGACCGGTGAGTTTGCGGCTGAGCTGATGCAGCGGGCAGTACTGGCGGAGCATTGCTTTAAAGAGCCGCTGGTGCTGCACTCAGACAACGGTGCACCGATGAAGAGCCACACCTTGCAGAGCAAACTGGCTGACCTGGGGATTACGCCCTCACATAGCCGACCTCGGGTGAGCAACGACAACGCCTTTTCGGAGTCGCTGTTTAGAACCCTGAAATACTGCCCTCAGTGGCCTGAGGATGGGTTCGCCACATTGGACGAGGCCAGAACGTGGGTGGGCGATTTTGTTGCCTGGTACAACGAAGAACACTGTCACAGCAGCATAAAGTTCGTGACACCGGCACAGCGCCACCGAGGAGAAGACAAGGCAATACTCAAGAAGCGTGATAATGTCTACGAACTGGCCAAGGCCAAACACCCAGAACGGTGGTCCGGCAAGACACGGAACTGGAGTCCTGAGGGCGCGGTGACATTGAACCCGGAAAAAGAACAACAATAAAGAAGTAGCATAACTAAAAAAGGCGACAACTACCTTGAAAAACGCCGACCTTGATCTCGTATCGTTTTCGCGATTTCTTTTTGGCATCCCATTGCATCAATGGTTACTATGCAATTTTTGGTTTCTAATAACTTAAGGAGTTTAGGGATTGCCGTTATTTCGTTAGATTTCTCTTCTGTTTTAAGTTGCCCCAAAACCAAACCATTGTTACATGCCCAAGCGCTTACCATGTGAATAGCGGCGGCTTTATTGCTGCGGTTATGGGAGCGTCTGAGTGTTTTTCCATCTATTGCAATTATTTCGCCTTGAGTCACTTCACTGATTGACTTAACCCACGCGAGGAAGCAGGTTTGAAATTCTGAGGGTGACAATAAAGAAAATACTCGGCCAAACGTGTCATGTGAGGGTATTCCATTGGGCAGAGACAAAAATTGTTTAAACCATTTTTCTTTTGCCAAGCCGAACTCAACAACA
>JALTPW010001012.1 GCA_026999335.1 Chromatiales bacterium | reverse complement strand
TCCACGCGCTGGTAGGCATCCAGCACACTTTTCAGGGTGCCCGGGTAGAAGGACAGGGCATACATGACCTGGTTGATGCCATCTTCGATGCGTTTGGCGATGACGATCTCACCCTCACGGGTGAGCAATTCGACGGTGCCCATTTCTCGCATGTACATGCGTACCGGATCGGTGGTGCGGCCAAACTCGCTGTCCACCGAGGCCAGCGCAGCGGCAGCCTCTTCGGCGGCATCTTCATCGGTGGCAACATTGTTTTCGGACAATACGATCTGATCGGCTTCCGGCGCCACTTCGTGCACCGCAATGCCCATATCATTGATCATGCTGACAATATCTTCGATCTGGTTTGGATCGACAATATCGTTCGGCAAATGATCATTGACCTCGCGATAGGTCAGGTAACCCTGCTCCTTGCCGCGGGCGATCAAAATCTTCAACTGAGACTGCTGCTCTGCATTCATAGACATGTGATCGTCAAACACCTATAAAAAATAGCCGCATATTATAACCTGATTTCGCAGGGATTTGCGACCGATTTATAACACCCCGCACCACATCAGGCGCCACTGCCACTTTTGGTGGCAAGCGATTGTTTCAACTGATGTTTTTCCTCATCACTGAGATCGCCAAGTCGAGACTTCGCGAGCAGACGATCCACAGCCTGCTCATCATGCAGGGATGCGATATGTGACATCACATCGCTAAACTCAACCGCCAGACCTTCATCCGGCACATCCACCGGCAACCGCGCCAGGTGTGCGAGATGCCGGCCTTCGTCCTGACCCCGCCAGTGTTCGAGAATGGCGCCACAACTTAAATGTGGGCGGGCACGTAATAAATCAATCATTGCCTGTAGCAGTGGCACGCCGGGTAATTCGAGCCCCCGCAGGGCATCAAGTTCCGTCAGACCTTCAGCCAATTGTGGACGTTGCAACAGCAGACGGATCGCGCGACGCACGGGCGAAGTACCCGCTATTGGCGCAGGGCGCATGGATCCTGCCCTCGGCCGGGGAACTCCGGTCAAATCGGCCAGCGCGGCGGCATCGAGCCGGGCAATTTCCGCCAGTTGTGTCGCCATCATGTGCCGAAATACACCCTGCGGCAGCTTTTTCAACAACGGCCGCGCCTGTTCCACCAGTTGCGCGCGACCGTCGATGGAGCCTAAGTCGACCCTGCTCGACAAAGCTTCAAAGAAATAGTGGGAAAATGGGCTAGCGTTCTCCAAACGCTGTTCGAATCCGGCCTGCCCTTCCTTGCGCACCAGGCTATCCGGGTCTTCACCGTCGGGCAGAAACATGAAGCGGATCCGCCGCCCTTCACTCAGCACTGGCAGGGCATTTTCCAACGCCCGCCAGGCGGCCTCCCGCCCGGCGCGGTCACCGTCAAAACAAAACACCACCTGTGGTACAACACGAAACAGACGCTGCAAATGTTCCGCCGTGGTGGCCGTGCCCAGGGTGGCGACCACATTGCGCACACCGAACTGGGCCAGCGACACCACGTCCATGTAGCCTTCGACCACCAACAGGCGCTCCAGCTTGCGCACCGCCTTGCGTGCCTGGTACAGGCCGTACAGCTCACTGCCTTTGTGAAACACCGGGGTCTCCGGCGAATTGAGGTATTTAGGTTTGACGTCGCCAGCCATGACGCGTCCACCAAAGCCAATCACCCGGCCCCGACGGTCACGGATCGGAAACATGATGCGTTCGCGAAAGCGGTCATGATGCTCACCGCTGTCCTTGCGGATCAGCATGCCGGCCGCCAGCAGCCGCTCGGCCTTTACACCCAGCGCCGATGTCAGATTGTCCCAGCCGGGCGGGGCGAAACCCAGTTCGAAGTCGGCGGCGATTTCACCGCTCAGTCCGCGCCCCTTGAGGTAGTCCTGCGCCTGCCCTGCTTGCGGGTGCTGACGCAGCTGTTGACGGTAGTAATTGACGGTTTTTTCCAGCACCTCGTATAAGTCCTGATTGCCACGATCCGCCGATGGCGCCGTCGAACCGGCCTCACGCGGCACTTCCAGCCCGATCGCACCGGCCAGCTCCTCTACCGCCTCGACGAAGTCCATGTGCTCGTATTCCATCAGAAAGCCGATGGCCGAGCCATGCACGCCACAGCCGAAACAGTGGTAGAACTGCTTTTCACGACTCACCGTGAACGACGGGGTCTTTTCGTTATGAAAGGGGCAGCAGGCGGTGTATTCGCGACCGGCCTTTCTCAGCGCCACGCGGCCGTCGATGACGTCGACGATATCGACGCGGGTCAGCAGCTCATCGATGAAATGGGGGGGAATGTAGCCAGCCATGGGACTATGGTAGGCCCTCGCAAGAGGAATGTCTGTGCCGTATCAACCAACCGGGCCTCGCAACAGCCCAATGGCAAATCCGTCGAAAAATACAGCCGCAGGGCAAAGCCCCGGACATCAGGCGCCGAGACGCGCCTTGAGCTTGGCGCTTACGGCGCCCATGTCGGCGCGGCCCTGCACCCTGGGCTTGAGAATCCCCATGGCCTTGCCTATCTCCTTCATGGAGCTGGCGCCGCTGGCGGCGATAGTCTCGTCGATGAGGGCGTCGAGTTCGTCGTCACCGAGCGCTTCGGGCAGGTAGGTCTGCAATACTGTGATTTCGAAGGATTCCTGATCCGCCAGATCCTGGCGACCGGCCTCTTCGAACTGGCGCACGGAATCGCGGCGTTGCTTGACCATCTTGTCGAGCACCGCCAGCACCTGTGCATTGTCCAGTTCCACGCGCTCATCCACTTCACGCTGCTTGATGGCGGCCAACACCAGACGCACCACGCCGAGGCGGGGTTTGTCCTTGTCGCGCATCGCTTGCTTCATGTCGGCGGTGAGCTGTTGCTTGAGTTCAGACATCGGGGAGATCAACCAGAAGCAGGGGGGAAAACCGCCCACGAAAGGGCGGTCTTTAAAATCAGTACATACGCTTGCGGCGTGTCACTTCGCGAGAGATTTTTTTCAGATGACGCTTGACGGCGGAGGCCATCTTGCGCTGGCGAGCCTGGGTGGGTTTTTCGTAGTATTCGCGGCGACGAACTTCGGTGAGAACACCGGCCTTCTCGCAGGAACGCTTGAAACGACGCAGGGCGACGTCGAAGGGCTCGTTTTCTCTGACACGGACGTTTGGCATTTGTGTTCCAATCCTTGCTGCTAACTAGTGATAAAATTCGTTTTTCAATCCTGCGCCACTTCTGCCTGCGAGGGCACCCATACGCGGGAGAACGCGGAATTCTAGTCGCATCACGCGTGAAATGCAAAATTCTTGGAACCCCATTATGAGAATCCTCGGCATCGAGACCTCCTGCGATGAAACCGGCATCGCCATTTACGACACGGAACAGGGCCTGCTGGCCGACGCTCTGCACAGCCAGGTCGCCCTGCATGCCGACTACGGTGGCGTGGTGCCGGAGCTGGCCTCGCGTGATCACGTGCGCAAGACCCTGCCGCTGATTCGTCAGGTGCTGGCTGATGCCGGCTGCCCGGCCGGCGACATCAACGGCATCGCCTTCACCGCCGGCCCCGGACTGGTGGGCGCCCTGTTGGTGGGTTGCGCCATCGGCCGTAGCCTGGCCTGGGCCTGGAACGTGCCGGCGGTGGAGGTACACCACATGGAGGGCCACCTGCTGGCGCCGCTGCTGGAAGACGACGCCCCGGCCTTTCCCTTCGTCGCCCTGCTGGTGTCCGGCGGCCATACCCTGCTGGTGGCGGTGAAGGGCGTGGGCGAATACGAAATTCTTGGCGATACCCTGGATGACGCCGCCGGTGAGGCCTTCGACAAGACCGCCAAATTACTGGGGCTCGACTACCCCGGCGGTCCGGCACTGGCCCGGTTGGCCGAATCCGGCGATCCGGCGCGCTTCCGCTTTCCCCGCCCCATGACCAATCGTCCCGGGCTGGACTTTAGCTTCAGCGGCCTGAAAACCTTCGCCGTCAATACCATGAACGAAAACACGGGCGAAAATACGGATACCGCGCAGACCCGCGCCGACATCGCCCGCGCCTTTCAGGATGCCGTCGTGGATACTCTGCTCATCAAATGCCGCCGTGCACTGAAACAGACCGGCATGCAGCGGTTGGTGATCGCCGGGGGCGTCAGCGCCAACCGGCAACTGCGTGACAGTCTGCAGGCCAATGCCAAAAAGGAAGGCTTCGATGTGTTTTATCCACGCCTCGCTTTCTGCACCGACAATGGCGCCATGATTGCCTTTGCCGGTGCCCTGCGTTTGAGCGCCGGCGAACGGATCGGCCTCGCCTTCGATGGCCGGCCGCGCTGGCCCATCGACACTCTAAACGCGCTCGCTCAGTCGGGCTGAACAATGTCCGTAGGAGTGGGCCATGCCCGCGATGACAATGCCGCCAAACTCACAATCGCGGGTATGGCCCGTTCCTACGAAAATTAAAATATGCACAAAAAAAGGCGGCCAATGGCCGCCTTCTTCATCACTGACTGCCAGGACTTACTTGGCAGCCATGCCTTTCAGTTTGGTCAGCGGCAGAACCTTGACCTTGATACTGGCGGGCTTGGCGGCCACATTCATCAGCTCACCGGGCCTGAACGGATTTGGCACATTTTTGCGCGCCTTGCGAGCCGGCTTCTTCACCGTTTTCACCTTCAGCAGGCCTGGCAGGGTGAATTCACCACAGGAACGCGGTTTGATGTGACGTTCGATCAGCACCGCCAGTTCATCCAACACGGCAACAACCTGCTTTTTGCTAAGATCCGTGTTTTCGGCCAGCTCATTGAGAACCTGCGTCTTGCTGTAACGTTCCTTGATCGCCGTCAGCTTGCGCTCTGGAGCAGCTGTCTTCCTTCCAGCCGCCTTCTTTTTCGCAACGACTTTTTTCTTTGCAACGGCCTTTTTCGCCGGAGCCTTCTTCTTCGCGACGGACTTCTTAGTCGCCTTTTTCTTCATTGCCATGAGTGGGAATCTCCCTGGGAGGTAACAAAATGAAATGGGTTTGCCATCGCCGAATAAGCAGTATTCAGCAATTTCGCGGGTTTTATAGTCTTTTTTCCGGCCGCGCGCAATGTCAACGCTCAAAATACTCGTGCCAAAGGCCATGCATCACGCTACTATTGCCGACACACAGAGCAGCCTGCAAGGCCTAGCACCCCTAATCCATGCGCAAGATACCCGAAGTCCTCGACGCCAAAATCATTGCCCGCACGCGATTTTTTCGTGTCGAGCAGCGCGACCTGCGCTTCACCAATGGCACCGAAGTTTGCTACGAACGACTGGTTGGCTCAGCAGGCGGTGCAGTGCTGATCATCCCCATGCTAACTGACGACACTGTGCTGATGATTCGCGAATACGCTGCCGGCGTACATCGGTATGAATTGGCCCTGCCGAAGGGTAAGATCGAAAAGAATGAGGCCATTCTCGATGCGGCAAACCGGGAAATCATGGAAGAGGTTGGCTACGGTGCCCGTAAGCTGGAACACATGGCCAGCCTGACCATCGCCCCCGGCTACCAGAGTCATTGCACCCATGTGGTGCTGGCGCAAGACCTGTTCGAACGGCGTTGCGAGGGTGACGAACCGGAAGAAATCGAAGTGGTACCCTGGCCCCTGAGCCGCCTGAATGAACTGCTGGCACAGGAAGAATGCACTGAAGCACGCAGCATCGCGGCGCTCTTCATGGCCCGCGAACGCCTTGCCCAACAATAAAACCCAAGGAAGCAAACGTGGCAAACCCCAATGAACTCCTGAATCATATCATCGACCTCGCCACCGACGCCGGCGAACGCATTCTGGAAATTTATCAGACAGACTTCGATATCACTCACAAGGAAGACGACTCACCACTCACTACTGCCGATATGGCTGCACACAATGCCATTGTCGCCGGTCTTTCCATCCTCACCCCGGAACTGCCGATTCTGTCGGAAGAGTCCGCCAAGATTCCCTTCGAGGAACGGAAAAAGTGGCAAACCTACTGGCTCGTCGACCCACTCGATGGTACTCGCGAATTCATCAAACGCAATGGTGAATTCACCGTCAACATCGCCCTCATCGACAAACACGAGTCCATTCTTGGTGTCATCTATACCCCGGTTAGCGGATTGACCTACTACGCCGCACGTGGACATGGCGCCTACAGAAAACGCATCAAGGACGGCGAAGCTACGCGCATCCACACCCGCAAGAAAGAACCCGGTCGCACCATCGTCGCTGGCAGTCGCTCACATCGTGGTGATTCCCTCAAGGCCTTTCTTGCCCACATTGGCGAGCACGACATCGTCAGCATGGGCAGCTCACTGAAATCCGGACTGGTGGCGGAAGGCAAGGCCGACATTTACCCACGCCTCGGCCCGACCTCGGAATGGGATACTGCCGCCGCCCACTGCATCGTCGACGAAGCCGGTGGACGCATTACCCAGACCGACCTGTCACCGCTGCTCTACAACGCCAAGGAATCCCTGCTCAATCCGGAATTTCTCGTCGTCGGCGACCCGGACTACGACTGGGTGCGTTTTCTGTGAAACGTCAGCCGTGAAACTTCAGCAGTGAAATTTTAGCGACAAAAAAATCACTATGAAAAATGCAAAGGAACCTTTTATTCCAGGGAACCTCTGATCCCATTGACATTCCGCGCCCAGGCGCCC
>JALTPW010001011.1:1138-2106 GCA_026999335.1 Chromatiales bacterium | reverse complement strand
TTCGGCATGCGTCTGACCAGTGGCAACTTCACCGCCTTCCTCGAATTCCTTGAATCCCAGGGCGACGTGCACGTGTTATCCAGCCCGCGTGTCTCCACCGTCAACAACCAAAAGGCGGTGATCAAGGTGGGCACGGACGAATTTTTCGTCACCGACGTCAACACCAACAATCAGCTCTATGCCGGCAGCTCGACCAGCAACCAGACCTTCAGCGTGGAGTTCACGCCCTTCTTTTCCGGCGTGGCACTGGACGTGACGCCGCAGATCGACGATGACGGTTTTGTCACCCTGCACATTCATCCCTCAGTGAGCAACGTGCAGGAGAAAATCAAGCAGATCGACTTCTCTGACACGGACTCCCTGCGCGTGCCCATGGCGGTATCGACGATCCGCGAATCCGACAGCATCGTGCGTGCGCGCAGCGGACAGGTGGTGGTGATCGGTGGGTTGATGCAGAACATCTCGCGTGACAGCACCGCCAGTGTGCCGCTGCTGGGTGATCTGCCGCTGGTGGGCAGCCTGTTCCGTCACCAGCAGAAGAGCGTTGTCAAAAGTGAACTGGTGATCCTGTTGCGTCCGTTGGTGGTGGACAACGGCCAGGTGTGGGACGACGAACTGCAACGTATCTCCGAGCGCTTCGGTGGGCTGGATGCGCTGACCCAGCTCAATGTGCAGTCGGGCGACAGCGAACACTGATAGGGGGCGGATAGCCATGTACCTCGAACACTTCGGTCTGCGGGAAATGCCCTTCTCGCTGACCCCGGACACGGAATTCTTCTATCGTTACGGCGCTTGGCAGGAGGCCTTCGAGGTGCTTATGGTGGCCCTACGCGGTGGTGAGGGTTTCATCAAGATCAGCGGCGAGGTGGGCACCGGCAAGACCCTGCTGTGTCGCAAGTTGCTCGCCAGCATCGGCGAGGACGAATTCGTTACCGCCTGGCTGCCCAATCCCTGCCTGACTCCCGCTG
>JALTPW010001011.1:0-1128 GCA_026999335.1 Chromatiales bacterium | reverse complement strand
TGCCCTGCGCATGGCGCTGGCCGACGAGCTGGGTATTCGCTATCCGCGCAACCAGGGGCAGCATCGTCTGCTGACGCGGATTAACGAAGCCCTGGTCGACATCAATGCCAGCGGCCGCCGCGTGGTGGTACTGCTCGACGAGGCCCAGGCCCTGCCCGATGACACCCTCGAAGCCCTGCGCCTGCTGACCAACCTGGAAACGGAAAAACGTAAACTGCTGCAAGTGGTGTTGTTCGGCCAGCCGGAGCTGGATGAGCGATTGGCTCAACCCGGTCTGCGTCAGTTGCGCCAGCGCATCGGTTTTTCTCACCACTTGCGGGCCATCGACCGCGAGGGTTTGCCGGGCTATCTCAATCATCGCCTGCTGGTGGCCGGTTGTCATGCCACACCCCTGTTCAGTGCAGGGGCGCAGGCGGCACTGTTTAAGGCCAGCCGGGGTATTCCGCGCCTGATCAACATCCTTGCCCACAAATCACTGATGGCCGCCTTCGGCCGTGGCCTATCCGTGGTGAACCGGGACTGCGTGGTGTTGGCCTGTGCCGATACCGAGGGTGTCGTGGCGGCCCCGCGTGGCCTGCTGGCCCGCCTGTGCTCGCGCCGGGGTGCAGCGCTGGCTGCCGGGATGGGTGCGCTGGGGCTGGTGGCGTTGATGGTGGGTGCGGCATGAGTCTCATTAACCAGGTGCTGTGCGATCTCGAAAGCCGTCGCGCCGTCCCGGCAACGGCCGGTGGCGTTGCCCCGTTGGCGCTGGCGGCGCAACGCGAGGCAGGCATTGGCGCCCCGGCTGTCCCGGTACAGGTGACAAATAATGGCCAGTCAGGCAGTGCCGAGCGCTGGCTGATCGTGATTATCGTGTTACTGATGCTGATACTGGGTTTGCTGCTGTGGTCGTCGCAGCCGCCCTGGCAGGGAGCCGGGTCGGAACGCCTGCCGCCGCTTGTAACGGCTGAGGTCGTCGAGCCCGTAGCCCGTGTGCCGGTAGTGTCGATGAGTGTGGAGTCCGTAGCCCCCGTTGCTGTTATGGCCACTGAACTCGTTGAGTCCACTGAATCCGCTGTGCCCATCGTAGCGACACCGCTTACAGTGCACCCGGCTGTCGTGGAGAGCGTTGTCGTCGAGCCGCTCCCC
>JALTPW010001010.1 GCA_026999335.1 Chromatiales bacterium | reverse complement strand
CCTCTATTATTCGCACCCTGATGCCAGTTACTTCGCCGTCGGCAAGATCAACCAGGATCAGGCCAAGGATTACGCCCGCCGCAAGGGCATGAGCCTGCGCGACACGGAGCGCTGGCTGGCGCCTAACTTAGGTTACACCTCGGAAGAGTAGGAGCGGGCCATGCCCGCGAAAATTCCTCTTTTGTGGGAGTGACTTCAGTGCAGCAGGTTGGGGATGAGGCACGAACCCTAACGGAATCAGGACATGGAGCGTGAGCAACCAATGATCCCGACAATTGATATGAGTTTATCTGTAGTGGTTTGAACATAGCGCTGAAGATGAATTGTCACTCCGGCCTGTTGGGGTTCACAAAAACCGTTCACCCCAACCTACCGTGATCCGTAGGGTGGGCACTGCCCACCGATGCAGACTTCCAGTGTTTACGGAAATGGTGGGCAGCCCCGTAGAGTGCAATAACCGAAAAACATTGCACCATGAAACACCCGCACAAGGTAGACTTCACCCACACAGTGCCCTAAGCACCGCCTGCGGATCCTTATCAACCACATTCAGAAGCACCAATGCCGGGCCATGCGGAACACGGTCACCGCGTTCCCAATGACGTAATGTGCTCACACTAATACCAAATGCCGAGGCAAATTCAGTTTGCGTCATGCCCATTTTTGAACGGATATTTTTCACATCAACCGATGAAAACTGATGCACCACTGCCTGCAGGCATTTGCCCTCAGAAAATTCAACGGCTTCATCAAGACCCTGTTTAATACTGCTAAAAAAATCAGACATTCTATACACCGTAATTTTTTACCAAATGATTTATGAATTTAGCCAATTCGTTTCTTTCAGACATTGAAAGATTAGCCTTTTCACTTTTGCCAAAAACCGAAAGCAAAAATAGTGGTATTGATTCATTGTGAAAATAATAAATAACCCGAACTCCACCGTTTTTGCCTTTGTTACCTGATGCCCAGCGAAATTTTCTAATTCCTCCAGTGCCTTTCATAACCGCACCTGCCTGTGGATGTGCGGCCAAGTAATTGATAATCCCTTGCTTTTCAGTACCTGACAGTAAAACAGCTAATCTGCGCTGGAATTCGGGCAATTCAACTATTTATTGCTTGCATAACCCAACAGTAATCCATTGGATTAGCATATCAAGCACAGTAGTGGTCTGTAAACCCTGTCGGGTTCAGTGTTCCTGTAGTGTCTCACGGCACAAACCTCAACAGGATCATGGCGTTGAATGTGGGAGACCCATTGATATCGACTATTAAAATATGTTTATTTACAGTGATTTGAACATCGTGTTGGCGGTGAATTATCGCTCCGGCATGTTGGAGTTCACAAAAAACCATTCACCCCAACCTACGGTGCTGATACTTTCACCGTTGCCTGTTACAGTGGCCTCATCACTGCAACTGCCGGAGTCCCGAAGACATGAATACCCTGCGCCTTCTCCTTACCTCCTTCTTCCTCGCATCCCTGACCAGTGGCCTCGCGATAGCAGCCCCCGCAGGGGACAATTATCAAATACTGGGGCCGCGTGACGTAAGCTGTGGAATCACTAATTTTAGTTATGATGGCGTAATGGAAGGCCAGCGCATGGTAAAACCGATGAGCGGCAAGGTTGGGCTGTTTTTTTGTGAAAAGCAAAAAATCGAACTGGCAAGCCCGGACTTCGAAGACGGCTTCATCCTCACCCGCGACTATGGCAAGGTAAAGGTACGTTTTGGCATGTCACTGTCAGGCACCCTCTTTACCCTGTGGATGACCCCCGAGCAGAAAGCGGCACTGATAAAGCTGCGCCAACAGTAAACCGGCAATCCAGCCACAAATACCACGACAGACAGCAGACACATGCATGCCCACAAATAACCGGGCTGGCTGTTCAGCAAATATACATTCATGACCCCATAACCTCCCTATGTACTCCCCCTGGTGCAGCGCGTGGTCTACACCAGCACTCTGCTGATCCTCGGCCTCGGCTACGCCTTTGCCAGCCTGTACGTATTTGAGTCCCATGCAGGGCGGGACGGCGATCCCATGCTATCAGTGGAAGACCTGATCATCGCCTACAGCGGCAGCAAGACCAGTACCCGTCTGGA
>JALTPW010001009.1 GCA_026999335.1 Chromatiales bacterium | reverse complement strand
GCAGGATGTGGTAGCTTTGATCCCGCAGGAAATATTCTCTCAGTCACCTGTTATCACCGATAGAGCCTGCCCCGCGAGCGGAGTGAGCATCTTGGCGACGGGGTTTCTTCGAGACTTTTTGCAAACCTAAGGTCTTGTGAAACCAATGCCCCGCACGATCTTTATGCAAATCCATAAAATATCCGGGTCAGTAGAGCATAACGGCCACTTCCCGCCGCAGCAAGAAACCTGTGTCGTAAAAGACTGAGATATTTCATGCCTGACTCATCAAGACAACATTTGCTGGCGATCTACCGGGCGGCCTTGGACGCGGTGAACGGTCGCCAATGTTGTCGACGCTTTCTGAGTGTACAGCGCCCAATGGTTCCTGTGGCGTTGGTGGCCATCGGTAAGGCTGCGGGCAGTATGGCACAGGGGGCGGTGGATGCGCTGGCGGGACAGATTTTGCGGGGGCTGGTGATCACCAAGCCAGGTGATGAGCCATTGAGTGGTATTGCAGCAGACTTTCCGTGCCTTCTTGCCGGGCATCCTGTGCCGGATGCACGCAGTTTGCAGGCAGGTGCCATGCTGTTGTCATTCATCGATACACTGCCTGCTGAGGCGCCGTTGTTGCTGCTGCTGTCCGGCGGCGCCTCGGCGCTGGTGGAAGTCTTGCCGGATGGCGCCGGGTTGGCCGAATTGCAGCGCCTCAATGAGTGGCTGCTGGGCAGCGGGCTGGATATTGGCGCCATGAATGCCGTGCGCCGCTCGCTGTCCTGTATCAAGGGCGGTCGGTTGGCCATGCGGCTGGCAGGACGGCGCAGCCTGTGCCTGATGATCTCCGATGTGCCGGGCGATGTTCCCGGCCTGATCGGCTCCGGCCTGCTGGCGCCTGCCCCGCCAGCGCCGGCAGGTCTTGTCGGCTCGCTGCCGGGCTGGGTGCTTCCGCTGTTGGGGTTGGCGCCATCGCCACCGGCTGCCGATGATGCCTGTTTCGCCACGGTCGAGAGCCACATCATCGCAAGTCTGAACGATGCGCTGGCGGCCGCGGCGGATGCCGGTCGTGGGCTGGGTTATACGGTGTTTGAGCATGCCACGCCCCTGTCGGGGAATGCGGCAAGCTGTGGCCGGGCTCTGGCGCAGCGTTTGCGCGATGGCCCTGCCGGTCTGCACATCTGGGGTGGTGAGACCCATGTACGCCTGCCCGAACGGCCAGGGCGGGGCGGCCGTAACCAACATCTGGCCCTGGCTGCGGCCAGGGTGTTGGCGGGAAATTCCCATTGCACGCTGTTGTGTGCCGGTAGTGATGGCAGTGATGGTCCGGGGGAGGATGCCGGTGCGATCATCAATGCCGGTACCCTGCGGCGCGGGCAGCGACAAGGCCTGGATGCCAGCGAGGCTCTTCGCCAGGCCGACAGTGGGCGCTTTCTGCAGGCCAGCGGTGATCTGCTGCGCACCGGATCTACCGGCACCAATGTCATGGATATGGTGCTGGGAATCAAGGATGTACATTAAACGGCGGATCCAGGTCTATGAAATGTGAACGGTTTCTCTATAGTTGAGCGTTTTTGGGTCGATAGTTCTGATGAGAGCGCCTACCCCGGCTTGAATTGAGTGTCTGTACAGCCATTGACGGGAGATGAGACGCTCGCTGGAGTCGTCCCATGAATTACCCGAAAAAGTCTTTTAAGCTGGATCTGATGGCCGCCTTACTGATTGTCGTGTCAGTGGGGGTTATACTGACAATGATCGCCCAAGCCGATGAAGGGCGTTTGGTCGATACCGTTGTGGTCGCTTATCAGGCGGCGCCCTGACGCTGAATATCTGTTGGCCATCTTTCCGTTTGCCACGGTCTTTTATCTGTTTTTTTTCCGCCTCTTGCGGTATTTTTCCCTATTCCGCGTGGAATGCTATATTGGCTGTCATCCGAATGGTACGGACAAGCTTGAGAGACCTGGAATACCGTCATTCCCGCCCAAGCAGGCGGGAATCCCGCACAGGCGGCATCCCGAGCATTCTGCATGACTCGCTCTGCGGGTGTTCAGCTTTTGTCCGGGTCTTCACATCGTTTCGTAATGACGATATTTTCAACCCAGTGCCATTTGGCGGGTGACTCCGCAGTGTGTGCGGTGGAATTTTCGGGACTAAGTTCGATGATCAATGTGTGGATTTCTGCGGTCACGAAAAACACACGCTACTTGTACCTGGTTTGTTTTTTCCTGCCCATCTCGGCGCTACTGGCCGTAGAGCCTGCGGCGGACATTTCTCTGTCTGTTCCTGTGGCTCCAGCACCGCCACGTCTGGCTTTGGAGGCCTTGCTTGGCAGCAAGGCCGTGATCAATGTCAATGGTCAACGTGCCGTGCTGGCGGTGGGTGAGCGAAAGCCCTCCGGGCTGCATTTGCTGTCACTCCAGGGGGATGTAGCGACCGTCGGTTTCGATAGCCGGCAATACCGCCTCCGCCTGGGACAGGCCCCCATTAGCACCCGCTATGTGCAGCCCGAACTGGCGATTATCACCATTGCTCCGGATCCACGGGGTATGTACCTCACGCCGGGCGCCATCAACGGCCAGCCGGTTCAGTTTCTGGTGGATACGGGGGCGACGACAGTGGCGATGAATGCGATTGAAGCGCGGCGCCTGGGGGTGGACTACTTGCTGCGTGGCCGGCCCGTGGCGGTGGATACGGCATCCGGCCGCAGCCAGGCCTGGTTCGTCGAGCTGAACGAGGTCAGCGTCGGCGGCATCAAGGCGCACAATGTGGGTGCCGTGGTGCTGGAGGGCGGCTTTCCGCAGCAGATACTACTGGGCATGTCTTTTCTCGGCCCGTTGCAGATACAACGTAACGGTATGTTGCTGGAGCTGCGGCAGAAATACTGATCGGGTTTTCGGCTAGTTGGAGGCTCTTGCAAAACTATTTCACCGTAACGAAAAATCAATGGCTTATGACAAAGGCTGTACCGTAACTCATTGATTCTTCGTTTTCGTGTCGAGTTTTTGCAAGAGCCTCTTGTGTCTTCTGCTCTGCGTGAACTTTTTTGTGGCGAATAATCAGCGCGTTTCCTGCTCATGCGGGATCGTGGCAGCGGCAGAACCTGCCGGTGTTTTTCAGCCGCGTAGGGAGTTTCCTGCTGCTCTGTAGGTGGATTCCTACGGGTGTTTTCTTTCTTTCTTACTGGGAGATAACTGATTGTCTCCATTAAAGTTTGCGGCCTGTCCGCCGCTGTATACACTGAAAGAAAAAGCGGGATTATTCAGGCATGAAAAAAGATTCATGGATACGGACTTATTGGCCGGGTTTTCTCCTGTTACCTGCCGCCGCGATTCTGTGGTTTTGGCCAGGACAGCTTGTGGCCTATGTCGTATTGGTGGTGTGGACCGGGTTGTGGCTGATGCATTTGCGTCTACTGACCCGGCAGCAGGCCGGGGGTGAAGCGCAGGCCGATGAACAGCGGTATTTTTCCGCCAGGATGCGCGAAGACTTTCAGCAACTCATGCAACGCTCTGCGGAGGAGATGGAGCGGCAGTTCGATCACCTTGAGCGGGAGTTGCTGCAGGTGCAGAACCTGCAGGGCGATGCCATCAGGGGACTGATGCAAAGCTTTTCCGGACTGGAAAGTCAGTCACGTGAACAGGAAACGTTGACACGCTCGCTGGTGGCGCGCGTGGCGGACAATGCCGGTGATAATTCCGGTATCAGTACGCTGGCTAGTGAGGCGGCGGGTCTGGTGCAAATGTTTGTCGAAAGTATTGTTGCCATGCGCGATGGCAGTGTTGAGATGGTTGATGTATTCATCGAGATGAAAGGCCAGATCAGCACGGTGGAGAAAATGCTCGGTGAGATCGATGGCATCAGCTCACAAACCAACCTGTTGGCACTGAATGCGGCCATCGAGGCCGCCCGCGCGGGAGAGGCGGGCAGAGGCTTTGCGGTGGTGGCCGATGAAGTGCGGGCGTTATCTTTGCGCAGTAATGAATTCAGCAGCCAGATTCGCACCGAGTATGCCAAAACGCGCAATAGCATGGATCAGGCCAGCGTCATCGTCGCACGCATGGCCTCGCGTGATATGGAAATGACATTGAATTCCAAGGATCGTGTCGCGGAACTGATGCAGGAAGTGACGAACATTAATACCGGTATGGCGGATCAGTTACGCGAGGTTTCGGACATGTCTGAAGAAATTGGCCAGAATGTGGCGATAGCCGTGCGCTCACTGCAATTCGAAGATATGACCCGGCAACTGGTTGATCACATGCGCAAGCGACTACAGGCCTTTCATGAATTTCTCGACACGGTCGATGGTTTACACTTGAGCTTATTGTCCGCTGATAGTGCCGGGATTGAGCGGCAACTACAAGAACAGATCGCCCAATTACACGTCAATTTTGATGAGTCGGCGGAGATGCTTGAAAAATCTCCGATCCACCAGCACAACATGGATGAGAGTGAAGTGGAGTTATTTTAACATGGCAAAAATACTGGTTGTTGATGATGATGTACAGATACGTGGCCTGCTGGTGAAAATGTTGTCAGTGGAACAGCATGAGGTTATCGAAGCGGAGAACGGAGCCCAAGGCTGTAAAAAATATCGCGAGCAGCGGCCGGATCTGTTGATAACGGATCTGGTGATGCCGGAAAAAAATGGTATCGATATGATTTTGGAATTAAAGAAAGAGTTCCCGTCGATTCGTATTGTCGCCATCTCGGGCGGTGGTGGAATTACCGGTTCATTCGATTATCTGCCCATTGCGAAGCTGGTTGGGGCATTACATATCCTACAGAAACCATTCAGCCTGCAAGAGTTGAAGTCTGCGGTTGCAGAGGCACTCACATAGTGTCTCTGAATTCGTTGACAAGCTGTTAATGAAGTCTGTCTCTAAGACCATGAAAAAAGAAGGCTAATGGAAGAATTACAGGAACAACCTCCGGCAAAAAATCTACGTATTCTGGTGGTGGATGATGATCCTTTCATTTTGCAGGAGATCGCCCTACATCTGATCGGGGATGGCTATCTTGTGGAGACCGCAGAAAGCGCTGCACAGGCTTTGAAAAAAATGGATGTTTTCCACCCGGAAATCGTCCTGACTGACTGGGTGATGAATGGCATGGATGGCCTCGAGCTATGCCAGGTGTTACGTCAGCGAAAAAATGGCCAGTTGCTTTATATTATCTTGTTGACCTCCCACGATGCCGAAGATTCACTGGTCAAGGCCTTTGCGGCTGGCGTCGATGATTACATTCCAAAACCGCTAACTCCGCGTATTTTGCTGGCCCGGGTGCAGGCTGGCGCACGCTTGGTTCGTTTGCAGATCGAAGTGGAACAGGCGCGCCGAGAACAGGCGGAGAACGCACGTATGGCACAACAAATCCAACGTGCGCACAAGATGCAGGCGATCGGAAAACTGACGGGTGGCATCGCACATAATTTCAATAATCATTTAGCCGCTATTCTTGGTTATGCAGAGTTGGCGAGGGAGATGTTTGCCGGCGTGGGTGATGGTCAATTGGACGAGTTTCTGGAGAATATCCAGCAGGCCGGCAGCGAGGCGCGTGATTTGGTGGTCAGTCTGCGTTCCTTCAGCAGTGGTGACAGTAGCTCATGCAAGATGCCTCTGATAGGCGTTATGCTTGATGATATTGTTCGCATGCTGCAACCCGTCATGACGGCCAGTACTGTGCTAAAAACAAATTTTGGCCAGGAAATTCCACTGGTTATGGTGAACCAGGATCAGATTTATCAAATGGTAATGAGTCTTTGCATCAATGCCCGTGAGGCAATGAATGGAAAAGGAGAGATTTGCCTGCATTTGCGGCATGTGCGTGAGGTACAAGCATCTTGTACCTCGTGTCATGAATGGCTGAATGATGATTTTGTTGAGCTGTCCGTTCGCGATAGCGGGCGGGGAATCGATGCTGAAACCCTACAGCGTGTGTTTGATCCCTTTTTCAGTAACAAGGAAGTAGGGCGGAGTACCGGGCTTGGGCTGTCGGTTGTGCATGGTATTATGCATGGTTGCGGTGGACATATCCTGGTGGATTCAGAAATCGGCAAGGGGAGTCATTTTCACTTGCTGTTTCCTGTTATTCCATTGATGGCAGACAATGCTGAAGCCAATCCGGCAGGGGTTGAATAATGACCAGTAGCGCCGGATTTTCCTCTTCGCCTTCTCCTCCCCATTTTCCTTTTTCCCCCTCCCGCGGGGCTGCTGCTACCCCGCTGTTAGCCACTGATATCCGCTTGCTGCTTGTCGAGGATTCCGAATTCGACGGTGAACTTTTACTGCGTGAGTTCCGCAAGGCGGGTTTTAATCCTGTTTGCTGCCGGGTCGATGACAAGGCCTCTCTGGATGAGGTTCTGCGGGAAAAATGGGATCTGGCTATTACCGATTATCTGTTACCCGGGTTCGATGGGTTGGCGGCCGTGATGATCCTACAGAAGGCCGATCCCAATCTGCCGGTGATTATGGTTTCCGGACGCATTGGTGAAGAAACCGCAGCGGATATCATGCGCGCTGGTGCACGTGACTGTGTCATGAAGGACAATCTTCAACGTCTCATCCCGGTCGTGAAACGTGAATTGCAGGAAACTGAGCAGCGTGTGGCGCGCCATAAGGCCGAAGAGGCACTGCGTATCAGTGAGCAGCGTT
>JALTPW010001008.1 GCA_026999335.1 Chromatiales bacterium | reverse complement strand
GCAACCACGGTGTTGAACTGGTATTTCTCGACATCGCGTCCAGCCTGATCCAGCAGGCCGTGAATCTCGGCGCGCAGCTTTTTCTGTTCTGCGGACAAAGCGGCGACATCGACCTTTGCGCCATCGGCATACCACTGCTTCAATGCCGGCAGACGGTTGTTGTCATGCACCAGTCGCCACACACGTTTGAGAAAACGCGAGGCACCTTCCACGGCGTCGTCGTTCCATTCCAGCGACTGCTCGGGCGGCGCGGCGAACATGGTGAACAGGCGCACGGTGTCGGCGCCGTATTTGTCGATCAGCGCCTGCGGGTCGACGGTATTACCCTTGGACTTGGACATCTTGACGCCGTCCTTGAGCACCATGCCCTGGGTGAGCAGCTTGGCGAAGGGTTCATCGCCCTGCACCAGGCCTTCGTCCCTCATCAATTTGTGAAAGAAGCGCGCGTACAATAAATGCAGGATGGCGTGCTCGATGCCGCCGATGTACTGATCCACGGGCAGCCAGTAATGGGCGCGCTCGTCGAGCATGGCCTCATTGTTGTCGGGGCTCGTGAACCGTGCGTAGTACCACGACGATTCCATGAAGGTGTCGAAGGTATCGGTCTCGCGCTCGGCCTTGCCGCCACACTTGGGGCAAGTGGTCTCATAGAATTCCGACATTTTTTTGATGGGCGAACCGACACCGTCGAAGTTGACGTCTTCCGGCAACACCACGGGCAAATCCTTTTCCGGCACCGGCACGGCACCACAGCTATCGCAGTTGATAATAGGAATGGGTGCGCCCCAGTAGCGCTGGCGGGACACGCCCCAGTCGCGCAGACGATAATTGGTGCGCTTGTTGCCCTTGCCGTCTTTTTCCAGTTTGGCGGCGATGGCATCGAAGGCCTGCTGCGAGGTCAGCCCGGTGAATTCGCCGGAATTTACCAGCACACCCTTGCTCGTAAATGCCTGCTTGGCAAGATCGATCTCCTTGTCATCCGCTGGCGCAATCACCTGTTTCAGTTGCAGACCGTATTTGTGCGCGAATTCCCAGTCGCGCTGGTCGTGAGCCGGCACCGCCATCACCGCGCCTTCGCCGTAGCCCATGAGTACGAAGTTGGCGCTGAACACGGGCACACGCTCGCCACTGACGGGATGGATGGCCTCAAGGCCGGTATCGACGCCTTTCTTTTCCATGGTCTCCATGGCGGCCTCGGAGGTCTCCATCCTGGCGCATTCTTCGATGAACGCAGCCAGCCCAGGATTATTTTTGGCGGCGCGCGCGGCCAACGGATGCTCGGGAGCGACGGCGACGTAACTGACGCCCATCAGGGTGTCGGGACGGGTGGTGTAGACACGCAGCTCCTCGCCCGTCGATTTGCCATCGGAGCCGGCCACGGTGAAGGCCAGCTCCACGCCCTCGGAGCGGCCGATCCAGTTGCGCTGCATGGTACGCACGGCCTCGGGCCAGCCGTCCAGCTTGTCGAGGCCGGCCAACAGTTCCTCGGCATAGTCGGTGATCTTCATGAAATACTGCGGGATCTCGCGGCGCTCCACCGGGGTATCACAACGCCAGCAACAGCCTTCGATGACCTGCTCGTTGGCCAGCACCGTGAGGTCGTGAGGGCACCAGTTGACCGGTGCGGTCTTTTTGTAGATCAGGCCCTTTTTGAACAGGCGGGTGAACAACCACTGTTCCCAGCGATAGTAGTCGGGATCGCAGGTGGCGAATTCCCGTTCCCAATCATAAGCCAGGCCAAGGCGTTTGAACTGGACGCGCATATAGTCGATGTTTTCATAGGTCCATTTGGCAGGCGGCACCCCGTGTTTCATGGCGGCGTTTTCCGCTGGCAGACCGAAGGCGTCCCAACCGATGGGTTGCAGCACGTTCTTGCCGCGCATGCGCTGGTAGCGGGCAATGACATCGCCGATGGTGTAGTTGCGCACATGGCCCATGTGCAGACGGCCGCTGGGATAGGGGAACATGGCGAGACAATAAAATTTCTCCCGCTCGGGGTCTTCAATGGCGCGGAAGCTGGCGTTTTCCGCCCAGTATTTCTGCGCCTCGGACTCAACGGTTTCGGGGATGTAAGATTGCTGCGTGCTCATGCTGGAATCGCCTGTCATGT
>JALTPW010001007.1 GCA_026999335.1 Chromatiales bacterium | reverse complement strand
ACCCTGCACAATCTGCAGAAACTCTGGTCTCGTCCCGTCAATCTGGAGACGGTCATTGGCGGGAAAAAATCATTGCTGACTTTTGATGGCAGCGAGCATACAGTTAAGGAACTGGATAAACCTGCATTCGACAGCGATAGACACACAGCGAACGTAAATATTGAACTTACGTTCGATTTTCAAGGGAAAAATGAAATTGGCGTAGGCACACGAATTTCCCTTTCCGCTTGATTTTTATAGAATTACCCACTATTTTGTGGGTATGTTTATCCGGAAAGTAAATCGAAAGAACAAAGATGGATCAACCGTCACCTATGTGCAGTTGGTCCATAACCAACGTGACAAGGAAAAAGGCTACTCTAAAGCCAAAGTCCTGTACAATTTTGGGCGCATCGAGCATCTGGACATTGAGCAGCTTAAGCGGCTTGTCGCGAGCATTTCGCGCTTTCTCCCCCCTGAAGAGGCTTTGAAAGCGCAGGCTTCGTTGCGCAGTCGGGGTAAAAGCTTTACCTGGAAGTTTTCTCGCTCCTACGGCGGTATCTACCTTCTGCAGGCTTTATGGCAACGACTGCATTTCCAGGAAGTGCTGGAAAAGCGGATTGCCGAAAGGCAGTTTAAAACCCCGATTGCGAATGCGATTTTTGCCATGGTCGCCAATCGCTGCCTGGCGCCGGCCAGTAAACTCGCGGTATCGGAGTGGGTAGAGAAAGACGTCTTCATTCCCGGTTTAGCGAAGATTGACGTGCAGGTGTTATATCGCGCCATGGATGTGCTCTTGAAACACCAAAAGGCGTTCGAACAAGAACTCTATTGGGCGGTTGCCGATCTTTTGCACTTGGAAGTCGATCTGTTGTTTTTTGATACCACGTCAACCTATTTCGAAACCGAAAGCGAATCGGACATCAAGAAACGCGGCTACTCCAAAGACAAACGTCCTGATTTGCCCCAGGTTGTGATTGGCTTGGCGGTAACCCGCTCCGGCATCCCGGTTAAGCACTGGGTTTTCCCCGGCAACACCCAGGATATGGAGACAATCAAGAAGGTCAAAGACGATCTTGCTGCCTGGCGCCTGAATCGTATCATTTTCGTGCACGACTGTGGCATGACCTCCGAAGCCAATACGCGATATCTCCAACGCGGTGGTGGGCATTACATTGTCGGGCGCAAGATGAAAAGCGGTGAAGCCGACGTCGAGCAGGCGCTGAGCCACAAAGGCCGATACACGAAAATCAGCGATCATCTTTGGGCCAAAGAAGCCATAATCGGCGATGGTGAACGGCGCAAGCGTTTGGTTGTGGTGAAGAATTTCAAAGAGCAACAGCGCGATGAGACGCTGCGTGAACAACTCATCCAGACGCTGGAAGACAAGCTCAAAAAGATCAACACCAAGCGGCAGAGCGCGCGCCAGAAGGCCATCGGTGAACTGAAAGCCCATCGCGTTTATGGCAAATATATCAAAGAACTGAAAAACGGTTCTGTGAAATTGGATCGTAGCAGGCTGCAAAAGGAGCACCGCTATGATGGAAAATATCTGATCGAATCAAGCGATGATACCTTAAGCCTGGAAGACATTGTCCTGGGCTATAAACAACTCTATGATGTTGAGCATGCGTTTCGCGCCTTGAAAACAACGCTTGACCTCCGCCCTAACTATCACAGTCGCGACGACCGGATTCGATGCCATATCTTTCTCTGCTTTATTGCCCTGGTTTTGGTGCGCATCGCTGAAAACCAGACCAGCAAAACCTGGGAGAACATTCGAAAGGAAATGAGCCGTCTTCACTATGGCGAGTTCGAAATCGACGGCAAAATTGTCAAACAACTAACCGAATTGAACCAGGAGCAAAAAAGTATACTTAAAGCCTTAAAAATCAATGAACCATCAACTATTGTAGACATACACGATGCGTAAATTTGTAGTAACACGGCTCAACCATTTAATCCAATACTATATTTCTGTATATAATAGAGTTACGCCTATATTTTTTTACCTACTACTGTCGAATGCAGGTAAAGATAAAACCAGAAGTATAAGGATATCTGTCAAGCTTACTGCCAAACAGAAAGCTTTTGTGTAAGTTGAATACCAGACCTATTTTTTCATATAGCGG
>JALTPW010001006.1 GCA_026999335.1 Chromatiales bacterium | reverse complement strand
GCCCCTGATCACTGCGCAGTTGCTGCACCAGCAACTCGGCAATGCCAATGCCCTGCCCCTGGGCCAGATTGATGGCCATTTGCTTGTCATGCAGATCCTGATAGAAATCCGTCTGCTCACTATCGAACAGGCCGTCATCCAGCTTGGCATCACGCGCGCTCTTCAGCATCATCTGCAAAAACAGGGCTTCAAACTGCTGTGCGGCAAAACGCAGGGTTTCCTCCGGGTTACTGTCTGCACGGTGGCGTACGCCCTCCAGACTCTGCAGATCCGTATACAGCGAAGCCGATGAAAGTGACGCGGTCATAATATTAACCCGGCATCCATTCAGATCACGATCAGCTTGGCGCTCAATGCACCTGCGGCCTTGAGTGCTTCCAGTATCGCCACCAGATCCCCCGGGGCGGCGCCGACTTCATTGACGGCGCGAACGATTTCATCCAGCGAGACGCCCGGTGCGAACTTGAACATACGACTGTCCGCCTGCTGCACGTTGATCTCCGTGCGCGGCACGACAACGGTCTGCCCGGCGCCACCGGCAAGCACACCACCGGGCGGTGGCTGACTCACTTCCGGGCGAGCGCTGATGGTCACCATCAGACCGCCATGTGTCACCGCCGCCGGAGAAACCCGCACATTCTTGCCGATAATAACGGTACCGGTGCGTGAGTTGACGACAATTTTCGCCGCCGCCTCACCCGGTGAGACTTCGATATTTTCCAGCAACGACATGAAGGCCACCCGTTGCCCCGTGTCACGAGGCGCGGCAACCCGAACAGAAGCACCATCCAGGGCATGAGCCGTGTCGGGCCCGACATGTTGATTGATGGCCATGGAGATACGATTTGCGGTGGTAAAATCGGGCGTATTCAGATTGAAGATCAGCGAATTACCGTTAGCGAATGACGACACCACGCCACGCTCAATGGTCGCACCGTTGGGGATACGTCCGACATTGGGCACGTTCATGGTAATGCTGGAACCATCGGCCTCGACCCCAAAACCACCGACCACCAGATTGCCCTGCGCCAACGCATAGACCTTGCCATCTGCACCCTTTAATGGCGCCATCAATAAACTGCCGCCGCGCAGGCTTTTGGCATTACCAATAGAAGATACGGTGATATCGATGGTCTGCCCCGGCTTGGCAAACGCTGGCAAATCCGCATGCAGGGTCACCGCTGCGACATTCTTCAACTGCGGGTTAACATTGGCAGGCACATTGATACCGAATTGGTTGAGCATATTTTTCATGCTTTGCAGGGTGAACGGCGTCTGTGTAGTCTGATCACCGGTACCACTCAAACCCACCACCAGGCCATAACCCACCAATTGGTTACTGCGTACGCCGGCAATCTGCGCCAGATCCTTGATACGTTCGGCCTGCACCATTCCAGGCAACCCTATCAACGTCAGTATCAAACCGGCAATCAGTGCCCCACGCATATGCAGATTACTTTTCATGGATCCATCTCTCGTTAGAAGGGCCACCAGGGGCCGTCGAACACACGCTGCATCCAGCCTTTACCATTAGCCTCGGCGAGCACGCCCTGGCCACCATAGACAATGCGCGCATCGGCCACCTGCGATGACTTGACGGTATTGTCCGGACGAATATCGACTTGGCGGATAATGCCGGAAATCCGTACATGCTCCGATCCCTGATTCAGGGTCAACAGTTTTTCACCCCTCACCAGCAGATTACCATTGGGGAACACTTCAGCCACGGTTACAGTGATACTGCCGGTCAGGCTGTTACTCTGGGTACTGTCGCCTTCGCCACCAAAATCACGCTTGGCGGCGACCGAGGCACTGAGAATATCCTTGCCGGCATAGCGTACCGGCGCACCAAAAACCGTGGGCGTTGAAAGATCGACAGCGGCGTCTTTTTTCGTGGAGGTGCTGGCCTTTTTACTGGCATTGGTTTTTTCCTGCAAAACAATCGTCAACACATCACCGACACGATGGGCCGTGGAGTCTTCGAACAGGGCGCGCTCGAAACCGGCCTTGTAAATGGCCCCATCGTTAATGGGAATCGGCATCGACATCACCGGGCGTACGGCCGAAAAACGTGGATCACTGACCGGTTCGTGAACCGGCGTGGCGCAACCGGCCAACAGCAGCAGAATCCCCAGTAGCGGAGTGACGAAGACGGGATTTTTATTCATATCAATCTCGGCCAATTTGTCGTGTTACATGTTGTTATAAAAATTTGTCATAGAAAGTTGTTATAAATTGTTGTTCAGGTATTGCAGCATCTGATCCGCCGTGGAAATGGCCTTGGAATTCATCTCGTAGGCGCGCTGAGTTTCGATCAATTCCACCATTTCCTTCACTGAATTGACATTAGATGACTCCAGCGCCCCCTGCACCACGCTGCCCAGGCCATTGAGGCCCGGCGTACCATTCTGCGGTGAGCCACTGGCGGCCGTTTCGTTGTAGAGGTTCTCACCCATGGGCTGTAAGCCGGTGGGATTCTGGAAGTCGGCCAGCTGGATGCTGCCAATCTGCGTTGGCGCCGCACTACCCGGCACCATGACGGATACCACGCCATCCGAACCAATGGCGATACTCTGTGCATTGTTGGGAATCGTCATGGCCGGCTGCACCTGATAGCCGCCAGCGGTGACCAGTTCTCCGACATCGTTAACCTGGAATGAACCGTCACGGGTGTAGGCCAGTGAGCCATCCGCTTGCAGGATTTGAAAATAACCCCGCCCCTGAATCGCGACATCGAGATTGTTTTCCGTCTGAATCATATTGCCCTGACTATGATTTTTTTCCGTCGCCACGGTACGCACGCCGGTACCCAGCATCAGGCCGGAAGGCAGTTTGGTATTTTCCGTGGACTGTGAACCGACCTGGCGCACATTCTGATACAGCAGGTCTTCAAACACGGCCCGGCTGCGTTTGTAAGCAGTGGTATTGGCATTGGCCAGATTATTGGAAATCACCGACAGGCGCGTCTGTTGCGCATCCAGTCCGGTTTTTGCGATCCATAGTGCCGAATTCATGGTGTCTACCTCTCTAAAAATCTGTCGGGTTATACTTCAGGCCGTGATCAGCTCAGGCTCAGTAATTCATTGGACTTGGAGGCCATCTCACCCGCCGCCTTCATCATTTTTACCTGCGCCTCATACTGGCGGGCCAGGGCAATCATATTGACCATGGCGTCCACCGTATTGACATTACTGGTTTCCAGCGCCCCGGAGGCCAGCCGCACCGAGGCGTCGGCATCGGCTGCAAAACCATCCTTCAAGCGCATCAGGCCATCCTTGCCTTTTATCAGCTCCGCCTCATCCGGATTGACCAGCTTGATGCGATCAACCACCGTGAGTGAATTGGCAAACTCGCCAATACCACGAATAGTGATAGTGCCATCGACACCGATTTCCAGTGATTCCGCCTGCGGAACCGCAATCGGCCCACGGTTCCCCATCACCGGGTAACCACTTCCTGTGACCAGGAGACCGCCGGATTCGATACGTAGATTGCCGGCACGGGTATAAGCCTCCTGCCCATCGGGCGCCTGCACGGCAAGCCATCCATTGCCCTGAATCGCCATATCAAGATCACGCCCAGTGGCCTGAATGGCGCCACTTTCAAGATTGACGCCCGGGTTTTCGGTCATGGCATAGACCCGGGTTGGAGAACCCGGCCCGAAGACGGGCATACTGCGAAAGGCCGCCAGGTCTTCACGAAACCCTGTGGTATTGGCATTGGCCAGATTATTACTGTTAACCGCCTGTGCCAGTGCCGTCTGCTTAGCACCTGACATGGCCACGTAAAGCATGCGATCCATGATTCGTATTCCGCTTTTTTCTAACAATAATCAGTTATTAGATATTTATAATGGTCTGGGTGATGGTGTCTGCTGCACTGATCACCTGCGCATTCGCCTGATAGTTACGCTGCGCGGTAATCAGGTTCACCAGACTTTCGGCAATATCCACATTCGAAGTCTCCAATGCACCGGATTGAATCAGACCAAAACTGGCCGTGTTCGCCTCACCTAACAATAAATCTCCAGACTCAAATGTCTGTGCCCAGTTAGTGTCACCCAATTGCCGCAAACCCTGCATATTAGGAAAGTTCGCCAGGGCGATCTTGCCCAGCGGTGTAGCCTGGCCATTGGTGAAACGGGCGAACACGACGCCTTCACCATCGATATCGATACCACTCAGCCGACCGGTGGTAAAACCATCCTGCGACAGACCATTGACGGCAAACGGGCTGCCGTACTGAGTGGCATTGGTGTAATCCAGGGCGACTTGAATGGGGTCGGCACCGGTGCCCGAGGGCACGGCATCATAATTGATCGTCAACGGCCCATTGACGCTGCCGTCTGAATTAAAGGTCATGGTAATGGGTGAGGCGCCGCCACTGGAAACCACATTGCCATCGATATATTGGTAGGCATCCCACTGATTGGCGACGGCGGTTTTTACGTAATACAGCGTTGATGTGTGTGGAGTACCCAGCGAATCGTAAATAACGGTGGATGTCGAGCTGTTGAAGCTGGTGGCATCGAGAGGATCAAAGGGTGTGGTTGAAGGTGGCGATTCGGACGAACTCAGGTTGATACTGGCGGTGATCGCAGTCGTCGCCTGGGGCGGGCCATCAGATGTCAATAGTTGCAGATCCGTCAATACGCCGGTATTGAAGGTTCCCCCCGTCACTGCCGGGAATATCTGCAACCTCTGCGCCGCCTGATTGACCACATAGCCTTCACGATCGACATGGAAAGCGCCTGCGCGGGTGAATGACTGGCCAGATGAATCATTTAGCACAAACATGCCCTGGCCGCGTACCGAGATATCGAGATTGCGCTCGGTAAAGTCGATATTACCCTGGGTAAAATTCTGTGACACGGCGGCGACACTGACACCGTTACCGGTGGCGATATCACTGATGCCCTCAAAGGCCACGGCATAGACATCGGCAAACTCCGCACGCGAGCGTTTAAAACCCGTGGTGCTGGCATTGGCGATGTTATTACCGGTAATCGAAAGATCAGTCTGAGCGGCATTCAGCCCGCTTAATGCAATACGAAATGGCATGATTTATCTCCTCATTCCCCAACTGTTTACTGGATTGACCGCACACTGGACAGATCGACGCTATTCCCATCGGCCAGATTTAATCTTATACCCTGCCCACCCTGGCCCAGGGTGACGCTGTCAACTGCGGAACTCACCAGGGTTTCCAATGCCTCAGTGCCGCCTTCGGTTCGTGTTTCAGCACTGATGAAATAACGGCCTGCCTGGGCTTGCGCACCACTATCGGTTATGCCATCCCAGTTAAAATACACGTCTCCCGTTTGTTGGGGGCCCAACTCCAAACGGCGTATTACCTGCCCGCTGGCATCTTGAATGGTAATCGTCAGATTGCTGCTCGATGAATCAAGATCCACCACCCCGGACAGCGTCCCGCCTTGCGGCAGGGTGCCGACACCCGAGGGCACCAAGACCGTACGCCCTACCAGTGACGATGCCTGCAATGCCTGATTGGATTGCAGCGATGCGGCCAGACCATCGAACGACTCCTGCAACTCAGTCAGACCCGTGACAGTACTAAACTGCGCCATCTGGGCAATAAAGTCGCCATTCTCCATCGGTTTCATGGGATCCTGGTTGTTCAACTGAGCGATCATCAGCTCCAGAAATTCACTTTGACCCAATTCATCCTGGGCCTTTTTCTTGGTCTGTTGTTCACCCAGGGCAAGTCCACTGAGGGCTGATGTCAGATTGTTATCCACGTTTGTCATCGTCATCTCCGCCTTATTCGCCCAGACTCAAGGTACGCATCAATAATTGTTTGGATGTCTTGGCCACTTCCACATTGCTTTGGTAGGATCGCGATGCCGCAATCATGTTAGCCATTTCTTCCACCATGTTGACATTGGGCTTGTAGATGTAGCCCGCTTCGTCCGCCTGCGGATGGCTCGGGGAAAATTCCTTACGCAGTGGCGACTGGCTTTCGACAATGCCTTTCACGTCGACACCCGCGCCCCTGTTCGCCTCGCCCAGGGCGTTCAGCGTGGCGGAAAATACGGGATATCGCGCACGATAGGTTTCATTCGTACTTGAACTCACCGTCTCGGCATTGGCGAGATTACTGGCGGTGGTATTGAGCCGCAGCGCCTGCGCACTCATACCCGACCCAGCGATATCCAAAACGTTAAATAGCGACATGATAATTTACCCTTGATTCCTTGTTGCCCACCTCGTGGTTCATCCATACAAGCTTGATGAACCCGCAGAGACTACTCACCTTTCAGTGCCGTCTTGAGCATCTTTACCTTGCCCGTGAGAAAACGGAGATTGGCCTGATACAGGATGGCGTTTTCCATAAACGCCGACTTTTCACGCAGAGGATCCACTGTGTTACCGTCCAGAGATGGCTGGGTGGGATTACGGAATTTCAATTCACCGATAAGATCATCGATGCTGCCCGTCGATACGCCACTACCGCCCAGGTGTCTGGCATGAGTGGTGGTGAGGCGACCTTCGCCGCCCTGCGCCTTACCTTGCTGGCCGACCTGCCGTAAGGCGGTTCTGAAGTCGATATCACGCGCCTTGAATCCGGGAGTTTCGGCATTGGCCAGATTATTGGCCAATACCTCGGAACGCCGAGAATGG
>JALTPW010001005.1 GCA_026999335.1 Chromatiales bacterium | reverse complement strand
TGGTGTTCGACCCCTTCGATTACGTCCCCGTCCTCGGCGCCACGGTCTCCGTCTGTGGCATGAAACGGGCGACCGCCGGCACCTGTGCCACCACGATCCATATTCCGCCCGGGTTTCCCTTTGCGCCCAAGCTGCCCGACAAAGACGACGAACTGTTCATGGGCAGCTCGACCGTGGTCGCCGATGGTGATCCCTTTTCGTTTGCCGCCGTGCCGGTGCTGGGCTGTCAGGTGGCGGGCATGCCCAGTCCGCCCCGGCCGAAAAAAAGGGGCCCGCCCAAGGCCATGCTGTTGCCCACCACGGTGAATGTCGCCATTCCCAGCAATGTCGTGATCGGTGGCCCGCCGACCATTTCCCTCATGGGCATGGCCTTCAAGGCCGGGTTTTCGGCGCTGGGAAAATTTGCGCGTTCTGGTGTTTTTAAGCGTCTTCGGCAACGGCTGTTCAAAAACCTCAATCCCGGGGTTCTGAAATGCACGATCCTGCGCGCCGAACCGGTCAACATCCTCAGTGGCGATGTCGCCGTCGAGCAGGAAGATTTCAGCCTGCCCGGTCGTCTTCCCCTGCCATGGGTGCGCAACTACTCCTCCGGCAACCGGCGGCAGGGGCAGTGCGGCGCCGGGTGGGAAACCCTCGCCGATACCCGCCTTGAAGTCGATGCCGACACGGGTAGCGTCAGCCTGATCCATCCCACTCTGGGGCCCCTGTTTTTTGACCGGCTGCCCCGGGCCGAAGGCGAGTCCGCCGCCGAGCTGGAACTCATGGACGGCGCCCTGCTGAGCGATCATGGCGATGAATTCCAGGTGCGCACCAAGGAAGATCGCGTCTATCATTTCGCCAAAAAACCAGCCAGGGTCAACGCGGAAAAGGCCACCGAATACGCCCTCACGCGTCTTGCCGACCTCAGTGGCAACGCCTGGGCATTCGAACGTCAGGGACAGGTCTTAACCGACCTTCGGGACTCGGCCGGCCGCCGCCTCGAACTGGTGAGAGAAACCAGCGCCAGCGGCGAAACCGTCACAGACGGCCGCATTACCGAAATCGCCTTGCACCTCCCCGGCACCGACAGACGCCACGTGCTGGTTCGCTATGAATACGATAACCACGGCGATTTGGTTGCCGTCATCGACGCCCTGCAACAACCTTACACTTTCGCCTACGACGCCCACCGCATGGTGCGCCACACCGACCGTAACGGCCTGTCGTTCTACTACGCCTACGCCAACCCGGAAGAGAACGACTGGCGGGTGGTTCATGCCTGGGGCGATGGTGGTCTGCATGACTACCGTTTCGAATATTTCGATGCCTTGAATGAACGCCGCATCACCGACTCCCTTGGCCATGCCTCCACGGTCAAGCTCAGCGAGAGCGGCCTGCCGATCAGCGAAATCGACCCGCTGGGCGGGATGACCACCTACGAATACGACGACTGCGGGCGCACCACCGCCGTCATCGACCCCGAGCGGCAGCGCACCGAATACCACTACGATGCACGCGGCAACCTGCTCAAACTGATCCGGCCGGACGGCGAGTGCATCGAGACCGAATTCAGCCCCGCCGGCAAGGCCACCCGGATCACCGACCCCAACGGCGCCGTCTGGCAACAGGAATGGGACAAGCGCGGCCAGCTCAGCCGCCAACTCAGCCCACTCGGGGCCGAATCGCGTTACGACTACGACGCCCACGGCCAGCTGGTCGGTTTTACCAACCCCCTCGGCGCCCGTACCGCGTTGGCCTACGATCCCGCTGGCCAGCTCACCCAACTCACCGACGCCCTTGGTCATACCACCGCATTCGATTACAACATCCTCGGTAACGTTATTCGCAAAACGGATCCCCAGGGCCAGCACAGCACCTATCGCTATGACCGCAAAGGACGGCTGAGGGGCGCCACCCTGCCCAGCGGCGCGACGATCAGCTGCGCCTACGACCGCGAAGACAACCTCATCCGCTACGTCGATGAAAACGGCGCAGAGACCCGGCTGGACTACGCCGGTATCGGCGAGATCAAGCGCCGGATTCAACCTGATGGTCATCGCGTCGAATACCACTACGACACGGAAGAGCGCCTCATTGGTGTTACCAACCAGCGTGGTGAACGCTACCAACTGATCCGCGATCC
>JALTPW010001004.1 GCA_026999335.1 Chromatiales bacterium | reverse complement strand
CTAACGTCATCAACCTCGCACCGTCATCAGCGCGCATGCGTCAAAACATGAAAATCAACGTCACCGTCTAAAGACCGTGATTTTGACCAAGTTAATGGAAAATAAAGCGAATTAAGGAGAGGGTAATTTAGAGATCGCGGTAAAGCCCTGCAAGAACGGATGCCGTTGCCAGGCGTGTGGCCAGCTAAGCAAAATCATTCTCCTTATTTGTTTAGGTGTAGGGGTTCAGCGCAGGGGCGCGAGTTGGCCGGTCTCACGGTAATGCCGATAATCGGCGAGGATCAAGGCATGGTCGAAGGCCAATACCGCTGGCAGTTGATCGGGCAAAAAGACTTGCACCTTGCTGGCATCGTCGGCGGCACATGGCTCGCCACTGGCCTCGGCTACATACACCGGGCTGATGGTGTGGCCGCGCGGATCACGTGCCGGATCCGAGTAGCAGCCCAGCAAAACCTTGAGCTGTACTTCAAGAGAAATTTCCTCACCAGCCTCGCGAATCGCAGCCTGCTCCAGTCGTTCGCCGACATCGACAAAACCGCCCGGTAGCGCCCAGCCATGGGGTGGATTCATGCGTTCGATGAGCAGGATGGGGCGGCCGGGGCGGTCACTCATCTCGATGATGATGTCCACGGCGACCAGCGGCGTAGTGGGGCGAACCATTAATGTAACACCATCGCGGCGAGACCAAGGAAGGAAAGAAAGCCCACCACGTCGGTGACGGTGGCGAGCACTACGCCGCCGGCCAGGGCGGGGTCGATGCCATCACCGTGGACAGCAACCTGGTGTGCAGCTGAAAGTCTAGTGGGCCATGCGCACGGCCCGGAAGGTCACCACCACTACTGAGTGATGTCTTTCTGCGGAGCGTAAAAGGGGCCTCGTGAGAGGCTCTTTTTTGTGACAGCACAGAAAACAGCCTGCATTGCTAAAATAAACCCATTTCTTCCGCTGTTGTAATAAAGTTAAAAGGTTTTTGCAATTCTGGAATACGTTCTAGTTTTTCCCTGATTTCAGGGGCAATTTTTAGATACCGCCATATTGTCTCGAAACGACTGTCTGAACTCATGCAACAAATTATTTCTAGATAATCTTCTGTTTCTATAATATTTTTTCCCTTATAGGATTTTTCTATATGTTTAAACTGGGCGAATTCTATAGCGACCTTTGCCCAAAGCCCCATATCCTCACACTTCTCTTGGGCACGCGAGCGAAAATAGCCCAAGGCCGTTCTAGCCTCCTGCTTCGTTAATGGCAATGACTGGAACAATGCGGGGTCAAGCGTGGTATCTTTTGCTAGCGCTTTACACTCGTCAATTTTTCTTTCGAGCGCCTCAATCGAGGCTCTCATTTGCGTATAAGCAAGATTAATAATTTCGTCTTCCTGCTGCTCGTTGATAAACGTGGGATCTTCTTTTGCCCATGCAACCGAGGCAATGACCCACAACAAACCAACTATAATCCCTTTTTTAACGACAACCATCAGCTACCGCCCTCCAAAAGTTTCTTTCGTCCATCGCAAGGGGCTTCATTAGCTGCTCTTGTGCAATAAAATTGATTTCTCGACTCACCACATTTGGCACAGCGCGCATCGCTTTCGCCCATATTTCCCAATCTTTTTTTCTGATATTGTTAGCACTACCCAACACACGGTTTCCTGCAAAAATTTCAAGCAAGACACTGCTAGCCAGCACACCGGAAAGTACGTTTGCGGCTCCTTGTATTTGCTTTATCCTCCCTATTGCCTTTTCACTTTGCTCACTAAATCTCAACATCGAAATATCTGGACATGCCATTGTTCACCCTCTCCTTTAGGTTTTGGCTGGAAATGTCTGACGATGCCATCATCCATCCCCTTACCCGTGTTTCGACCTATTATCCTGGATTAATCCAGGATTATGCTATACAGCGCCACGGCTCGATACAACCCTGTGATATTGAACCCCTGCGGCAGGTGCTCAGCCATGAGTGATGGATAGCAACCATCCTTCTATGAGGCCGCACTTGCCAAACTTTGTGGTGCCAGGGGCCGCCGACTCAATGCAACACCATCGCAGCAAGTCCAAGGAAGGAAAGAAAACCCACCACGTCGGTGACAGTGGTGAGCACCACGCCGCCGGCCAGGGCGG
>JALTPW010001003.1 GCA_026999335.1 Chromatiales bacterium | reverse complement strand
GCGCTGCCGCGCCCCACAGCAAGACAGATCTTGGGCAGCTGAGTCGTCTTGCCGGAGCCGGTCTCACCGGCCACGACGACGACCTGGTGTTTTTTGATGGCCGCGGCGATATCGCGCCAACGACCGCCGATGGGCAGGTCTTCGTTGATATTGACCGCGGGCAGGCTCTCTCGCCGCTGCACGACGCAGGCGCACGAGGCCTCGATGTCCTTTTCCAAGGCCTTCAGTTTGCTGCCCGACTCGCGCCCCACCTGCAAGGCATGACGCAGCCCGTGCAGACGCTTGCGCAGCGCCGGGTGGTCGGCAGTCATACAGTCGTCGAGGGCGTTATAGAGGGTATTCAGTTCGCTGCGAGTCAATTCGGACATTTGGGTTTAAACATCATTGCCTGCTCACCACAGAGATAAAACTATTTTTAAACCGCCAAGGTGCCAAGACTGTATTCGATAGGGTGTAAATATTTTCCATCAATAGGTTAAAACCACCGGCTTTAGCCAGTCAGCTTTCAGCTACGTGTTTTTTAGCAAGCTGCCCAGAACCCATCGACTTTAGTCGGTGATCGTTCAGTCAATATTCTTGCCCATTATCACAAGATTTTGGATTGCAGAAAAACCTAGGGACGAGTAAAAACTTGATGGAACACTATCTCTTTGGGTAATGAGGTGTATTTTCGATACCCCTTTTTCCACAAGGACTTCTTCAAGCCTACCCATCAATTTTTTCCCCACCCCTTTTTTTTGCAAATCGCTACTAACACATATTTCTTCCAGGTCATAAGATGTAGAGCCATTCCATTGCAGTATTTTTCCAAAGACGAAACCACACATGTTTTCATTTTGTAAAACTTTTATCGCAATGGATTTTGGGCAGGCCAGAAAATCACTGAGCCTTTCAAAAGCATCTTCCATGCTCCATTCCTCATTCCAGGGGGGGCCACGGAAAGTAGCAACATATAGCTCAGAGCAAGCAAGCAAATCATCCTCATCAATATGTGCAAATACCAATTTCATGTTTCTCTCTTGCAAACAATTGTACAGGCTAAAGGGCAAGTGTAGTGCCGAAATTTTTTATGTGCAATATGTTGAACTTATCTGTCAATCAGGAGCCTGCCATAGATACCATTTCTGATAGAAATGGTATGGACTTAAAACTTGAGAAGCCTGGAATCCCGTCATTCCCGTGCAGGCGGGAATAACGATAATCACAGCACCAAAAGTAGGCGCTTTTCTTAAAGAACCTACTTTTGGTAGGCGGGCTGCGGGGAATCTGACCCGAAGAGATTAAGAAGAGAAGTGATTTTACTACAAATACCGCTCCATGGATTATCAATGACGCGACGTTACCCCCCTCTCAAAAAGAAAAAACCCGTCGATCATGACGGGGTTTGTCGTCTCCCGCCCCCATCGAGGGGGGCGGTTTCTGCTTCAGGTCATACAATTACTGCAATTTTTTCAGTACCTTGTCAGCAACCTTGCTGGGCAGGGGAACATAGCCATCCTTGATCACCACTTCCTGACCCGATTTCGACATCACCATTTTGAGGAATTCACGTTCCAGGGGAGGCAGCGGCTTATTCGGGTGTTTGTTCACATAGACGTAGAGAAAGCGGGATAAGGGGAATGTCTTGTTGGTGGCATTCTCAGGCGTCGCCTCGATGTAGGGCTGACCCGGTTTCTTGGCCAGGGGCACCGTCTTCACGCCGGAGGTCTTGTAGCCAATACCGGAATAACCGATACCGTTCAGCGAGCTGGAAACTGACTGCACGACAGAGGCGGAACCCGGTTGTTCATTGACCGTGTTTTTGAAATCACCCTTGCATAATGCCTTTTTCTTGAAATACCCGTAGGTACCGGATACGGAGTTACGCCCGTAGATCTGGATCGTACGATTTTTCCAGGAACTTTCCAGGCCCAGGTCTCCCCAGCGGGTGATGTCCTTCTTGCCGCCGCACTTGCGGGTGCTTGAAAAAATCGCATCGACCTCGGCAATGGTCATGCCCTTGATAGGATTGTCCTTGTGCACATACACGGCCAGGGCATCGATGGCAACGGGAATGGCCGTCGGCTTGTAACCATAGCGGTTTTCAAAGGCCTGAATTTCCTTGCTTTTCATCTTGCGGCTCATGGG
>JALTPW010001002.1 GCA_026999335.1 Chromatiales bacterium | reverse complement strand
GCACCTATTTTCCGCATTCGCCGCCAGTCCGGCTTCAGTCTCATCGAGACGATTTTGGTCATCGTGCTGCTGGGCGTGGCGGTGGCCGGCATGGCGGCGATGTTTATCAATAGTGTCAGCAACAGCCACGAACCCTACCTGCGCCAGCGTGCGCTGGCGGTGGCCACCGCCTTCATGGATGAAATCTTGCACAAGCGCTGGGATGACAGCACACCGTTAGGTGGCGGTTGCGTGAATACCGGCACGGCATTGTGTTCCAGCGGCCCGGCACCAGCCGGTATCGGCAGTGAGGAGGTGTTGCGCCCGAACTGGGATGACATCGATGACTTCAATGCCATCAGCAATCAGTCGCCGCCGCAGGATTCTTCCGGCAGTGCCATGCCCGGCTACGAAGGTTTTATGGTTTCCGTGACAGTGAGCCAGCCCGGCGCCTGGAACGGTGTGCCGGCGGCGGACGTGAAACGTATCGATGTGCAGGTGACTTCCAATAATGGTGAGATGATTTCGCTGTCGGCCTACCGGGTGAATTTTTGATGGTGGCGCGCAGGAGAGAACACGGTTTCACCCTGGTGGAGATGATCACCGTGATCGTGTTGCTGGGTATTATTGCCGTGGTGCTGACGCCATTCATCGCCAATGCGATGCAGGCCTGGCACGACGGCAAGGCACGTGCCGAACTGGTGGCGCGTGGCCACCTGGCCCTGGAGCGTCTGGCGCGCGAGGTGCGTCAGGCGGTACCCAACAGTCTCGAAACCCTGGATGCCGGGCAGGGAATTCAGTTCGTGCGCTCGCGGGCCGGTGGGCGTTATATCGAACGTTTTGACAATTTCGGTGCGGCGTTCACGCGCATGAACCAGCGCTTTCGTAAAAATGCCACGCTGGCCAGCGGGCTATACACGCTGGGTAGTGGCTTGAGCGTGTCGGCCGGTGACATTCTGGTGATCGGCAACACTTCGCCGGCGGCCCTGAAGACCTTTCCCGGCGATGGTCCCGCTGTGGTGCTGACGGGAATCAGCGCCACCACCCCGGCGACCGACGGCACCGCCCAGGGGCAGATACTGGGCTTCGCCAGCCACCGTTTTCCGCTCGACTCACCCGGACGTCACTTCACCATTGCTGACCAGACCGTGGAGGTTGGGTTAACGGGCAATACCCTGCGTTGGCACACGGCGGCGGGCCTGGGCAATTACGACGCCAGCGCCGACTGGGGGGTGTCAGATCCGGTGCTGGTGGACGGTGTCAGTGCCGTGAGTTTTAGCTATGCACCGGGGACGCCGGCGGCGACCGGTGTGTTGCGTATCGACCTGCAATTGGCCACGGACACCAGCAACAGTATCCGTCTCTATCATGAAGTGCATGTGAGGAACACACCGTGAGGCGGCTATTCATCAAGCACGCTGAGCCGCTGCCGCTATTAAAGACAGACGTAGGTTGGGGTGAGCCCGCGAACCCCAACGATTTGGCTCACTGCAAACCTCCGCTGTCGGGTTTCGTACCTCAACCCAACCTACGCTGCACAGGCCTGGCCGACCGCCAACGCGGCGCCTCGCTGGTGATGGCCATATTCCTCATTACCGCGCTGGCGGCGCTGGGCGGGCTGCTCACGCAGTTGCTGGTGCTGGGTTCCGAGGAGACCATCAATGAATGGTATTCCGCCCAGGCCCTGTACGCCGCCGAGAGTGGTGTGGCGTGGGCGGCGCGGGATATCAGCGCCGGAGGTTCGGGCGGCATCAGCAATGGCGTAGTACTGATGGATCGGGTCTGGATGACCACCAGCGTGAGCACGGTGAGCATTGGCGGGCGAACCCTGTACAACATCACCAGCACCGGCAGTGCCGGGGGAGTGGTGTCGGCGCCGCGCGCGCAGCGGCGTATCGTCGTGCAGTTTATGCCGTGAGGTGAATAGTGTTCCGGTTTTGTCATCCAAAGGATAAAATTATGTTTGGTCTTTTTTCAAGACAGTCCAACGCCGGTTATGCGGCAGTGGTGCCGGCAGAGGCGGGTCTGTGCGTGGCAAGCATCGTCAGCAATGGCAAGCAGCCGCGACTGGAGACCTGTGACTTCATGCCCTGGTCAAAAAAGGGAAATAACGGCGATAATGAAAAATTGCTGGCCGATGCGGTACGCCGTCATCG
>JALTPW010001001.1 GCA_026999335.1 Chromatiales bacterium | reverse complement strand
AGGTCTCCGGTTTTCTGCTCGACGCCGACAAACAGTACCGTGCCGTGTGCAAGCTGGGGGTGAAGACCCGCAGTGGCGATGCTGAAGGCGAGGTGATCGAGGAGCGGCCGGTCGGCCCGCTCACGCGCACACAGGTCATTGAAGTGCTGGAAGGTTTCCTCGGTACACAAATGCAGATCCCGCCCATGCATTCGGCCATCAAACAGCAGGGGGTGCCGTTGTACAAACTGGCGCACCAGGGCATCGAGGTGGAGCGCAAGGCGCGCGAGGTGACCATTCACAGCATCGAGTTGTTGCGTCTTGACGGCGATGAGCTGGAGATCGACGTGTGCTGTTCCAAGGGTACCTACATCCGTACTCTGGCCGAAGATATCGGCGAGACGCTGGGCTGTGGTGCACATATTGCTGCGTTGTGTCGTACTGCGGTCGGTGGTCTGGAAAATGTGCGCATGGTGGATTTTGAGACTCTGGAGTCGTTGGCCGAACAGGGCTGCGAGGCACTGGATGCCCTGTTGCTGCCCGCTGGCGACGCGCTGCCGGAATGGCCGGCGGTTCATCTCTCCGAAGACGCCAGTTTTTATCTGCGCCAGGGACAGCCGGTATTCGTACCAAAGCTCAAGGATCGCGGCTGGGTACGCCTGTATCGCGGTGACAAAGAATTTCTGGGCCTGGGTACGGTACTCGATGATGGCCGCGTAGCACCCAAGCGGTTATTGGTGCCATCGACCTGATCGACGTTGACCGCATAAATACCCGGATTTCCGATAATCCCCTGTGGTTGCGCAACGGGAAATGGGGTAAACTCGCGCACTCTCTGGCGGGGCTGGACCTAGTAACCGGCTTCGCTCATTCAATTATCGAATACTAGGAGTATGTATGTCTTCATTGTCTGCCGAGCAGAAAGAACAAATCGTCAAGGATTATTCGCGCGCCGCAACCGACACCGGTTCCCCCGAGGTTCAGGTGGCCCTGCTGACCGCTCGTATCAATCACCTTTCCGGACATTTCAAGTCCCACATCCATGATCACCATTCCCGTCAGGGTCTGTTGCGCATGGTCAGTCGTCGTCGCAAGCTGTTGGACTATCTCAAGGGCAAGAATGTCGAGCGCTACCGCGAGCTGATTTCACGTCTTGGCCTGCGTCGTTAAGGAACCTCTGATTCATTCCGGGTGAGCTGATATGAGATTCAAAATCGTCAAGACTAAGGTGCTGATTGCTGCCAATAGCAGGGACTATTGGCAAAATCAGCAACGCGGGGATTGGCGATTTTGCACTCATGGCAGCCAGTCATGAATTGATCAGCGGTTTCTTGAGCCCGTTATTCGACAATCTTTTGCGTGCTATGCAAGAAATAAGATGTAAAGTCCCCCGCCGCAGAGAGTGGCAGGAGGGGTTCTGCCCGCAGGAAGGCCCGGCACATTTGTGTGACCGGGCCTTTGCAGGTCTGCATGCAAAACTGCATTGATGAGTCAGTTGTTCAACCAACCTTGTTTAACCGGTGTAATTTTAAGGAATCCCAAAAATGTCTATCAAGAAAGTCATACAGTATGGCGACCAGACCCTGACGATGGAAACGGGCGAGATCGCCCGTCAGGCCGATGGCGCTGTCATGATCCGTCTGGGCGACACCGCGTTGCTGGTGACCTGTGTTGCCCGCAAGGAAGCTGATCCGGGTCGGGATTTTTTCCCGCTGACCGTCAATTATCAGGAACGTACCTATTCCGCGGGCAAGATTCCCGGTGGTTTTTTCAAACGGGAAGGACGCCCGAGTGAGAAGGAAACCCTTACCAGCCGTCTGATTGATCGCCCGCTGCGTCCGCTGTTTCCCAAGGGCTTTGTCAATGAGGTACAGGTGATCGCCACCGTCATTTCCCTGGATCCCGCCATCGATCCCGATATCCCCGCCATGATCGGCGCCTCCGCTGCCGTGTCTCTTGCCGGTGTGCCGTTCAGTGGCCCCATCGGTGGTGCGCGCGTGGGTTACAAGGACGGCGCATACCTGCTCAACCCGACCGATGAACAGTTGCAAGACTCAGAACTGGACTTGGTCGTTGCCGGTACCGAGGACGCCGTGTTGATGGTGGAGTCCGAGGCCAAGGAGTTGTCGGAGCAGGTCATGCTGGACGCTGTGATGTT
>JALTPW010001000.1 GCA_026999335.1 Chromatiales bacterium | reverse complement strand
TATGGACGAGGTTGGGTTGCGGGTGTTGGTGGATGAGGTCGAAGGACTGGCAATAACAGAGCTGTGGGTCACCGTTGATCGAAGGCCTGGGCGAGAGCAGGAGCAGTGGTTGAATGGGATTTTGCTCGGTGGGATGTGATGATATTTGACCTTGGATTCCTTTTCTATTTTATGGCTAACCGGTAGCGAAGATGGCGGCCTATCCTGTAGAAAATGGTCGTTTTCTGGGTGTTGAATGCAAACGTACCGATGCGCCCCGGATAACGCCCTTTATGCGCGCGGCGTTGACGGGTTTGGCGCTGGACTCAGATGGTGTATCTGTGCTGTCCCGCTAACAACACATCGTCATGCCGGGCTTGACCCGGCATGACGTAGAGAGGCTGTCCAAATTCATGTCTCAAACACCCTCAATCAGGCTGCTCTCCCCGCGAACCGGGCGCTTGAAATACGCCAATAGTCCGTTAACGGGACAGCAGTGGTGGTGTATCCTGGCCGCAAACGGTTCCGGTTCAACGAACAGATTGCGGCCGTTTCCCTGAGTGCACTGGCCGATGAGGGTGTGTTTGCTGGACACGTCGGCGGAAAAGGATATACCCAGCAAGCTTGACGAAACGGACGGATCTTTGCTGTACATCGATCTTGATGTCTTGCATTGACAGTTGCTGACAATGGTATTTTTCATGGTATCGACACTTATAACCACCATAAAACCTGTGCCAATACTGGATCTTTCTGGTGCGTTTGCAATCGAGTGGGCGTAGGGCGAGCGGTCTTGGAGGGCCAGATGATTTCCTCCCGTCAGAATTTCACCAACGGCACGCCGCGCGATCAACAGTGGATGCGCCATGCCATGGCGCTGGCGCAACGTGCCGAGGCCGCAGGCGAGGTGCCGGTGGGTGCCGTTATCGTGCGCGACAACAGCCTGCTGGCCGAAGGCTGGAATCAGCCTATTGGCGCACACGACCCGACCGCCCATGCCGAGATCATGGCCCTGCGTGCGGGGGGGCTGAGCGCCGCCAATTACCGCCTCACCGGCACCACTTTGTACGTGACCCTGGAGCCCTGTGTGATGTGCGCTGGCGCCATTGTCCACGCCCGGGTTACCCGGGTGGTATATGCCGCCACGGATCCGCGTGCCGGCGCCGCCGGGAGTGTTTTTTCACTATTGGAGAATACATCGCTGAATCATCAAGTGCAGGTGCAGGGCGGAGTGTTGGCCGAAGCATGCAGCGACATGCTGCGGCAGTTTTTTCGTGCACGGCGTAAAATATCGGGGGAGTGACAGCGAGTGCCTGCGGCTTTTTTCATGTGGATATCCGGCACTTTGCATTCATCCTGAGGTCACGGATGCAGCGACTACGCAAGGGCAGGAGGGCGCGGGATCCTGTTTTGGCAGGTTACGACGAGTCTGACGGAAGTATCGGGTAAGGCCGTCAGGGCATCGCAACTCACGATCTGGCCGGGAAGCCGAATCGATGGCTGGTGTGCCATGTGTTGAGCATGGAATCGATAGTGCGTATCCTACGCGTGTTGTTTGGAGAGGTGCCAGAGAGGCCGAATGGGCTTGACTCGAAATCAAGTGAACGCGCGAGCGTTCCGAGGGTTCGAATCCCTCCCTCTCCGCCATTTTCGCAATGCCACGAAATTCTTTGCTGCAACCCTCGGAAACTGACATGAATCCCATTGGGTTGTCAGATAAGCTGTTGATTCTCTGCAAGAAACTGTACACAGGCTGGGTAACAGTAAGTATACCTCGAGGGCGAATTTTCCCGCGCTGGTTTTTCAGAAAAATAGCCCTGGATCGATGCCGAATCGCTCCGCCAGCGCCTGGATGTGTTTCTTGTTCAAGGTACGCTTCCCCGATAACACCCGCGATACCATTGACTTGGAGCCGATCTCAGGCAGGTCGGCGGTTCCCAGGCCATGCTGGTTCATCAGCAGTCTGAGCATGGCCAGATCGGCGGGCTGTTCCATAGCCTGTTTTTCAAATGCCGCCAGTTCCTCATCCTCGTTTTCATAGGTTTTAATGGCGTGGCCCAGCATCTCGATAATGGCATTCAGCGGGTCGTCCGGAGAGTCCCCCGCCTCTTCTAGAAGCTCCTCAATCAACTCAAGCGCTTCTTTGTAATGCTTATCATCAGTGATGTGATAATAGGGCACCGCAGCCTGGGCAAAGCTGTGGCAGGCATCTTTAAAGGCTACGGCTGTCATTTCAGATTACCTTGTGCATAACGTTTACAAAGCTTGTCGTACTCTGCATGGGTGAGGATATGCTTCACATACATGCGGTGGTGGATAAATTGGATGAAAGTGATGACACGCAGGTGGTTACCAGCAACATCGATGACCCACCATTTATCCTTGTACTTGAAGTTATCCAGTGAAAGAAATACGCACCGCATCTCATCAGGAGAGTTGAATCTGCTTTTTCGAAGTACTCTATACAGATCTTCCAAAGCTTGCCTGTGGTTGGGGTGTGCCCGGGCTGTATTATTGAATGGCTGCTTCGAAATAACGTGCATACAGCTCTCCAGTTGACATATTGGCAACTATAGTGGCGGGTTGCCAATATGTCAACGCCGGTGTCATCAAGAATATTTGGGCTGTGGCGGTTTTAGGGTGATCCTGGGGAGTAGTGATGGCCGGATAGTCAGTACGATTTGACTTGTGTCGCCCAATACCCTGAATGCCTTGTTGACAGGTTTTTTCTCCTATGCCTGTCTTCCCGGTTTGCTAGCAGGAGGCATGTAAACTTCATTTACCAAAAACCATCGTACTTCTGACGATTGATAGGATTCCTGTTTCTATTCCATACATTCAGTTAGATATGAAAAGAACCAATGCGTCATTTCTGACATTGTGGATTTTTTCGTGGAAGTTTCTTCTACAGGCTTGGCGCTTTAATTATTTGGTTTTTCTGTTATTTTGCGCGGCATGAAATGCTATTATTCGCGGGGGATATTTCACATTTTGATGTTTGCGGGTTTTTTTAATCTTTCTGACATCATTCTTAATAAGATAATAAGAGGTTTCTTTCTATGGATGCATTGCTTAATTCCGATATAGATTATCTTGGCACCTATATTATTCCCTGGGCCGTTAATCTTGTTTTGGCATTGGTCATTTTTATTATCGGGCGTTGGGTTGCGCGAGCGGTGACCAACGCAGTGGGACGCCTGATGAAAAAGGGCGGCATGGATGAGTCCCTGGTCGATTTTCTCGGCAATCTGATTTTTGCCGCGTTGTTGGTCGTGGTTATCATCGCGGCGCTGGATCAACTGGGTGTGGATACGACGTCAGTGATGGCTATTTTCGCGACTGCTGGCCTGGCTGTCGGTTTGGCATTGAAAGATTCACTGGGCAATCTGGCGGCGGGGGTAATGCTGGTGCTGTTCAAGCCTTTCAAGCTCGGCGATTTCATCGAAGCGGGTGGTGTGACGGGGGTGGTGGAATCGATCCGTATTTTCAGCACGCTGTTGAGAACCGGGGACAATCGCGAGATTACGGTGCCCAACGGACAGATTTATGGGGGCACCATCGTCAATTTCAGTGCCCGTGATACACGCCGCATTGATCTGATATTCGGCATCGGTTATGACGATGACATTCGTCAGGCCAAGCAGTTGATTGAGGAAGTGATGGCGGCCGATGAACGTATCCTGAAGGATCCGGCCGCAGTGGTGATGGTTGCAGAACTGGCCGATAGCAGCGTCAATCTGGCGGTGCGACCATGGGTGGCGTCTGCGGATTATTGGAACGTGCGTGCCGCGATGTTGGAGAATATAAAGATCACCTTTGACGATGCTGGAATTTCGATTCCCTATCCGCAGACGGATGTGCATCTGTTTTCGGTGGATGAACAGGCCGCCTGATCGTCTGCGGTAATCCTGACCGGGATGAAGGGGGCTTTTCAGTCCCCTTTTTCTTTGCCGGCACGCGGGCGTGACCGCGTGTTATTCTTCCCTATAGGGCTGGTCGGTTGTGTTGGTGAGAGGCAGCGTGTGGTGTTTGCCTTCGCCTTATTCACGCAGGCCACGTGGTTCTGCGGCTCATCCTGATATAGCTGGGAACATGTCTCATAACTGCGGATCAGGGTCCAGTTGCACTCCATCTGGCGTTCTATTCGCTGCAAGGCCGTCCGTTGTCTGTCGTTATGCTGCTCCTGTTCATCGATGTCTTCGAGCAACTGATGGAGTGTCTGCTCCGTCTGAGGAGGGGCGATTTCCGTCGCACTGGCGAGCGAGAGGGTGACTAGAAACAGGACGGCGCTGCGAAGAACGATCATGGTGGTTACATCTGTGGTCAAACGGCTAAGAGTAGCAAATACGGGAGTTGGTGTGCAGGTCTTTTATCCCCGCTTTGTCACCGCCAGAATAGAGAAACCCCTAAAGAATTATGCGCTTTAAGCCGATGCTTTTTCGATGAGTGCCGTTTTGTGAGCGGGGTGTGTCGGTGGATCTCACGGATACGGATTTGCCACACGAGCAATACATGGAAAATCAATGTGAGGGCTTCAAGGGGTGTCTGAGCCGCTGAACGTGCTGCTGGTGGAAGACTCTGAGGATGATGCAATCCTGACCCGGCGTCAGCTGTCGCAGGCAGGTTTCGAGCTTCATTGCGAGCGGATCGATAGTGCCAGGCTCATGCAGGCTGCGCTGGATGCACACAGTTGGGATGTGGTGATTTCCGATTATCACATGCCAGGCTTTAGTGGCTCTGCAGCGTTGAAATTGCTGCAGGCAACGGGGTTGGATATCCCCTTTGTCATCGTTTCCGGGGCGATTGGTGAGGAAATTGCTGTCGAGTTGATGCGTGCCGGGGCGCACGATTACATTATGAAAGGTAATTTGGCGCGGCTGGCGCCGGCCATTGAGCGTGAGCTGCGCGAGGCCGGTGAACGCCGTGCGCGCCGGGTGGCGGAGGCGGATTTGCGGCTGGCCGCCAAGGTCTTCGAGGGGAGTGTCGAAGGCATCCTGATCACAGACAAGAACGGCCGTATTCTGCGTATCAATCAGGCCTTCCTGGATATCACCGGTTATGGTGAAGATGAGGCTATCGGCCAGAGGCCCCGCATGCTGCAGTCCGGCCGTCATGATGAGGCCTTTTTCCGCCATATGTGGGCATCATTGACCGAAACGGGTTCCTGGCAGGGTGAGATCTGGAATCGGCGTAAAAATGGTGAGATTTATCCTGAATGGCTGACGATTAGTGCGGTCAGTGATGAGTCGGGCCAAGTCACGCATTATATTGGTGGTTTTACCGACCTGAGCCAGCAAAAGCAGGCTGAGGAGCATATCCAGCATCTGATGTACTATGATGCACTGACCAACCTTCCCAACCGTGCGCTGTTCCGCGACCGCTTTCAGCACTGCATGCTGCGGACTCGGCGTTCCAACGATCATACGGCCTTCATCCATCTGGATCTTGATCGTTTTATCAAGGTCAACGATACCCTGGGGCATGCCGTGGGTGACCAGTTATTGCTGCAGGTGGGGCAGAGGTTATCCAAGACTATTCGCCCGATGGATTTCGTCGCGCGCCTGGGTGGTGACGATTTTGCCATGGCCGTGCCGGCGCTGATGACACGTGCCGAGGTGGAGGATTTCCTGGAGAAGATCATCGATGTCTTCGCCGAACCTTTTTGCATCGCGAAAAGGGAGATATTCCTCGTGCCCAGTATGGGGGCGGTCATGTACCCGGATGATGCCAGTAGTTATGACGAGCTGGCCTGCTATGCCGAGACGGCTCTGCAATATGCAAAGCGGCTGGGGGAGAGCTATCAGTTCTACCACAGCGCCATGAATACCGATGCCGATGAACGCCTGAACATGGAAAGCGCCTTGCGGCGGGCGCTGGAACGCGATGAGTTCCGCCTGCACTATCAACCCCAGGTGGATGTGTCGACGGGCGATGTCATTGGTGTCGAGGCCTTGTTGCGTTGGGAACGATGCGATGACGGCATGGTGATGCCGGGTCGTTTTATCCCCCTTCTGGAGGATACCGGATTAATTATCACGGTAGGCGAATGGGTATTAAGGCGTGCCTGTCGGGATCAGCAAACATGGCTGGCGGGAGGCGGTAGGCCGGTGCCGGTTGCGGTCAATCTGTCGCCACGCCAGTTCCGCAACCGGGATCTGATACACATGATCGATAGAGTACTGGCGGAAAGCGGTACGGATCCGCACCTGCTGGAGCTGGAAATCACCGAAAGCAGCGTCATGGATGATCCGGAGTTTGCGATGCAGACCCTTCAGGCCTGCCACGAACGGGGTATCCGTATTGCCATCGATGATTTTGGCACGGGTTACTCTTCGCTCAGCTATCTGAAGCGTTTCCCGCTGGATGTGCTGAAGATTGATCGATCCTTCGTCGCCGATGTGCCCAAAGATGATGACGACGCGGCGATTATTGACACTATTATCGCCATGGCGCACCGTTTGAATCTGCGTGTGATTGCCGAAGGCGTGGAGACTGCGGCGCAGCAGGATTTTCTGCGTGAACACGGTTGCGACTGGGTGCAGGGCTATTATTTTGGCCGACCCATGCCGCTGTCAGATCTGCTGCGCTATCTGCAAAAGCAGGCAGTGACTCCTGCACGAGAGGGTTTGCGAGACGGTTGAAAGGCAGCGGCGCCGCCTGTAACCGTAGCGGTGGAAAGCCGCGTGTGGTTTTCCAAAAAGGGGACGCTACCCTTTTAGTTT
>JALTPW010000999.1 GCA_026999335.1 Chromatiales bacterium | reverse complement strand
GCTTGATGGTCATGCGCACCTTCACCAGGGTGCCCTTGGGGATCAGGTCGAAGCTGTTCTGGTCGTCAGCTGAGTTAAAGTCATTCCAAGCAGTCATTATTGGACTCCTTCTTCAGATGGGTTGGATACGGTAGAAACGTTATTGGGCGGTTGCTGCACCGTGGTGTGGTCAGCACCACCAAAGGTCAGGCGTTCTGATGCCGGTTTGACGGGGGTGTGGATCTTCGCCATCAGGCGTCCGAGGTGCGGTTCCTCGATCATCTCCAGACGACCACTGCGGTCCTTGGCGGGATAGCCGTAAGGATTCAGGGTGTGATTGATGAAGGCGCGGTAGCCATTACCGTCATCGTCCTTCACCTCCGCCATGGTGATCACCTGATCGACGATCCCGGGCAGTTCCAGGCCGGTCTTGGAGCCCTCGATCTGGGGCGCGAACACCTTGCGGTTGAACTCGTCGATCCGCTCGTCGAGGATCCCGACAAACCAGATGTTTTTGTTGCGGGTGTGCTGCAGGTGAGTGAGCCAGGCGATCATCTCCTGGCCATGCAGGCCGTAGGCTCCACGCATATCCGGTTTGCCGCTGCGCTCACTGAATGCCTGCGCCTGGCCCTTGCACCACTGGAAGCAGAGACGGCCCGCCACCGTGATCGAGTCGATGAAAACCGTCTCGTACTTCTCCAGCACTGCGGGATCACCGAAGCGCTCGCACACGGCATCGAAGTGGGCCTGGCTGTAGGGCTGGTCCTCACGCAACGCCGGATTGGGACCGCCGATAAACACCGCGAAGTCGCGGCACTCCTGCCAGGTCTTGGGCCGGATGCTGTCGCCGGACCAACCCTCAATGGCGAGGTCACCGGCCTCCAGATCGAAGAACAGGCTGCTCTCCGGTTCCAGAGTCCACAGAAGGCTGGTCTTGCCGATGCCGGATTTGCCGAAGATGCAGCCCTTGATGCCACGTTTCTCGGCCATCCGCTGATCGGCGCTAATGATGGGAAGTCCTTTGCGAGCCCCGTCCATGGGGCTCACCGCTACGCGGCCCGCAGAGCGGTCCAAATTTGTTCCAGACAAATTTGTCATGCCGCACCTCCCTCAGCCTTGGTCAACTTGAAGGTGGGCTTGCCGGTCTTGAGGGTGCGGGCAGGCGCGAACACCTGGCGCAGATTTTCCGGCCAGGCGCTGTACTTGCGCTCGGCGACCTTGTAGGTGATATCCAGAAATTCGGACGGGTTGTCACCGCTGGTAGCGATACGTCCGGCGATCTCGGCCAACCGCTGCTGATCCCAGACCGGTTTCTTGGGCAGATCGGCCGTGACACGAACACCATCATCCTCGAAGTGGACGGTTCCGATGTCCTTGCCCAGCCGGGCACGCAGCGCCTTGGCCTGGGCTTCGTACTTCAGAGCGATGGCCCCGTCGACCCAGTCCTTGAGAACCTTGGCCTGTCGCAAAGACTCGGCGGCTTCTTTCTGCAGCTGCATCAGGTCCTGTGCGGACAGCCCCGTCATTTCAGAAACGGAAAAGAGTCTGGCTTCCTCCAGCGTGATGCTCATGCGACACCTCCCACCTGCGGCTGATGAACAGGCTCTGAGGTGGAAGCACGCATGTGCTGGCGTTCGTAGGCCTCGATATCCTCAAGGCGGTAGACAACGCGGCCACCAATCTTGAGGAAGCAGGGCCCCCAACCGATGGCGCGCCAGCGCTCCAGGGTTCGCTGGGACACCCCCCAGCGGTCGGCCAGTTCGGTCTGATTAAGGTGTTTCACGGTCATGTCGGTTTACCTCGTGGTTGCGATGAACACGGGGTAATGATGACGGGGAGACCGTGGGAAAATTGGGGGTATAGAAGGTGGGAAAACCGGTGGTATTTCCCAATAATTCAATTAGTTATAATATTAGCGTGTCGTGGATCCCCGGAAGTGGTTTGCGTTCATGGATAAAGATTTGACGGAAACGGACGCTACTAGCTATACTTTGCACCAGGTGGATATGTACGGGGCTGCTGAAAGCGGTGTCCACCAGCCGCCGAGGAAACTCGGTTCCAGCCGTGCTGGAATACCAAGAGCACCCGAGAGCAAAAAGCCCTTTACCGGGCTTTTTGCTTTTCTAGCGCCAGCCTTTTCGGTTCGCCGGTCGCCTGATCG
>JALTPW010000998.1 GCA_026999335.1 Chromatiales bacterium | reverse complement strand
AGGTTGGGGCCTTGGGTCTGCGTCCGGGGACTGTCCGCTTGCGCGTGTGGTTTGTGCCGCCGGCGGTGGCTGTTCGCGACCACATCCAGTGGTACGACACAGCCGAGCCTGTTGCCCGCGTTATCCTCGAGCGAGATCGCCTGTTGCGTGTGCGGATCGACCACCAGGTGCAGCGTTTTCCCCGCCAGTTCATAGGGCGCCTCGAAGCGCTGCCCCTGGTACGCCACGGTGCCGTCCTTGCGTACCTTGCGCGCGAGTCGGTGGTAGAAGAGTTCGTCCAACTGAGCGGCACGGTGGCCCAGGGTGCGGATGCGCACCAGATCCTGCTGATAACGTTGCAGGGGTGACAGCGCCTGTAGACCCGCGTGCATCCGTCGATGGTAGATCGCCTCAACCCACGCCCACAAGCGGGCATTGAGGTCTGACAGATCCTGGATGCGGGTGAGATCCAGTTCACTGAGGAACTGATCGCGCACGGTGCGGTGCCAGCGCTCCAACTTCCCCTTTCCCTCCGGCGCATAGGGGCGGCAGTAGATCAGATGGATGCCCAACCGGGCGCAGATCCCCTGCAGGGTCTTGGCCCGGTAGGCCGGACCGTTGTCGACCACCAACTTAACCGGCAGCCCTCGCTTGAGTACCGCTTGTTTGAGTACCCCCTCGATATCCAGCGCCTTCTCGCCGAGACAAAATGCACTGTGGGTCAGCAACCGGGAGGCATCGTCCATCAGCGAGACCAAATAGACCTTGCGCATCCGCCCCTGGACCGGGACGCGGGGGCCGTGCATCACATCGCCATACCAGATGTCACCGGCAGAGTGCGCTTCATAGCTGCGATGTTCTTCGGACTCACTGGCGGCGCCGACAGGCCGGGACAACCCATGGCCTTGCAACAGACGGTGGACGCTGGAACGTGGAACCGTCCCGCGTGGCGCTTGACCACGGTGTTCCACCAGGGCGATCAGTTGGTCAATAGAGCGGCGGGGGTTGTCGCGTTTGGCCTCCAGGATCGCCTCCTGAACCCCCGACGCCAGCCTGGATCGGCCCCGGTCCGAACGGGACTTGGGCGTCAAGGCCTCAATGCCGCCGCGACGCCAAGCATAAAACCAGGCTTCGATGGTCTTCTCACCGATGCCTCGACGGTCGCTGCCGGGAATGTCGTAGTCACGGCCGGCCAGCTCCCGGATCAACCGTTTAAGTTCGCCGCGTGCCAGACGATCCCGACTGACCAATGGACCGAGCACCGACAGGCGGAACAGGGCCACGGGGTGTAAGTCGTTCATCGTTTTCTCCTCTGTCATAAATGAACCCAAGAGGAAAAACCAAATCGAACGAGGGCAACAGGGGCAAAGTCTGTGGGGTGACTCACAGGCGGTTGTGAGGCCGTCCCCAGACGCTCTCGGATCAGAACATCATGGGATGATTACCCCCTCTCGGTCGAGCACCGCCATCGCCGATGCCAGTGACATCCGGCGAAAACAGGCCGACCAGAACGCGGTCTGCGAGGCAGTGCGCCCCAACGCGGGGAAATGGCTGCGTAAGTGAAAGCTGTATTGACTGAATCGATCTTCCAGCCAGCGCCACCAGCGGCGGATTGTGTGGCGGCCGGGCCGACTCATCCGGGCCACTTTGCGCAAAGAAGATCCGTTCAGCAGCAAAGCAAGCGCCGCTTGCTGAACGATCCACGGGTACCACCGGCGCGGGGCAATACAGCTTGGCAACCGTGAACAGGTCGCCTGACAGCGACGACAATAGAACCGAGGGATTGGCGCCGGGTCAAGATAGAGGCCATCTTCCCCTTCGCGGTCTGCTTTGCGTAGATAATGACCGTGGCGCCAGACGCCACTCACGCCGCAGTGCGGGCAAAACGAAGGGCGGTACGCTTCCGGGTGATGTTCAAGGTGATAAAGATGTTGATCCAGTGAATCGACTGCTGGCAGGATACGGCACATAGGCTGGTCTCTTTTCTTGTTGTGATACGTTTGCGCATACCACGATATCAAAGGATGACCAGCCTTTCTTCTGCTGCTTCTGTCTCAGGTTCTACAAGGAAATATTCCTGATAAGATCCTGGCAGACCAGGGGATGTTTTAGGCCAGCCGGCCTAAAGAAAGGGGGGACGTAACAGTTGTCGACCCTGTGGTCAGAA
>JALTPW010000997.1 GCA_026999335.1 Chromatiales bacterium | reverse complement strand
GGACCGTCAAGAAGATTCTCATCGCGCTCACCTCGGTACTGGCGGTCTATATCGTTTCGGCGGTGATGGCGAAACCGAATCTCGAGAGACTGCTGATCGATACCTTTACCCCACATATCGGCCTTGAGTCGGCCTGGATCATCGCCGCACTGGGGATGCTGGGGACGACCATTTCCCCCTATCTTCTCTTCTGGCAGGCTGCGGAAGAAAAGGAGGAGAAGAAGAGCGTGGTCCAGGCCGACGAGGTGGGTTTCGATACTGTCGTGGGGATGGTTTACTCCAATTTGCTTGCCTATTGCATGATCGTCACCGGGGCTGTCATGCTCTTTGGCAAGGGTGCCGATATCCAGGATGTCACCACCCTTGCTGCCGCCCTCGAACCAGCGGCAGGGGAGTGGGCATTTGCTCTCTTCAGCACCGGCATCATCATCGCGGGTTTGCTGGCGATCCCCGTGCTTGCGGGCTCGACTGCCTACGCAGTGGCCGATAGCTTTGGATGGCGTGAAAGCATGGACAACAAGGTCAGTGATGCCAAGGGATTTTACTTCGTCTTCCTGGGAGCGCTGCTCTTCGGAAATCTGATCGACATGATTCCCTCTCTCTCGGTGGTGGATGCGCTCTATTACTCACAGGTGCTCGACGGTCTGCTCATACCGTTGCTCATCGCCATGACCTTGCTTATCTCCAACAACAGGGAGATCATGGGAATCTATACCGCCAGCCGTTTTACCAACCTCTTCTCCCTGGCGGCGATGATGATGACGTTGGCACTGGGTTTCGTGATGCTCTATCGGCTCGTCGATGGATGAGTGATGAGTTACGAATCGGTCATCCTCATACTGTTCGTAATCGCCTCCATCGTCTCGGTGGCGGCCCGGCGTTTCAACCTGCCGTACACCATTGCGCTGATGGCGGTAGGGCTCATTCTGGGCAGCCTGCACATGCTCAACGCTCCCCATCTGACACAGGAGCTGCTCTACGCAATCTTTTTGCCGCCGCTGATCTTCCAGTCAGCGATCCACCTCAAAGCCTCCGACATGCAGAAGAACCTGCTTCCCATCACCACGCTGGTGATCCCGGGAGTCGTGCTTTCCACCCTCGTGATCGCCGCGGTGATTATCCCCGTCAGTTCCCACTTCACTCAGATCGACACCATCAGCTGGCCTTTGGGTATCCTCTTTGGTGCGGCAGTGGCGGCGACCGATCCCGTCGCCGTGGTAGCCATCTTCCAGAGGCTTGGCGTGCCCAGGCGTCTGCGTATCCTCATAGAGAGCGAAAGCCTCCTCAATGATGGCACCTCCATCGTGGTCTTCATCCTCGTTCTGCACTTCATTCAGGGGGAGATTGGATCGCCACAGGAAACACTGCTGGATTTCATCAGGATCGTGGGTCTCGGCCTGCTGATCGGGGCGATCACTGGCATCGTCACCGCAACGGTGATGCGTCATCTGGACGATGCCATGGTCACCATCACTCTCTCGACCGTTGCGGCATACGGGTCCTTTCTGATCGCCGACAGGTTCGGGGTGTCGGGCGTCATGAGTACCGTCGCCGCGGGTTTGATCGTCGGTAACAGAGGTTTTTCACAAGTCCTTTTTCCGTCGATTCGCATATCCACAGAAACCTTCTGGGAGTATATCGCCTTCGCGATGAACTCGCTGATCTTCCTGCTGATGGGATTCGCAATCAATCTGCAGATGCTCTGGGAGCTGTGGCCCGTGGTCCTGCTCGCGTATATCTCTGTGGTGGTGGCGCGTTTCTTCGTCGTCAATTTTACCTGGCTCATCTTTTTCCCCACCCATCTGGTGTTTCCCTACCGATGGTGCGTCGTTCTTTCCTGGGGCGGGCTCCGGGGCGCGCTTTCAATGGTGTTGGCACTGAGTATTCCCGAGAGCCTGGAATTCAAGGAGGTAATCGTCACGCTGGTCTTCGGCGTGGTGCTTCTGTCCATCTTCATCCAGGGCCTCAGCATGATGCCCCTGATGCGGGCGTTGGGACTGGTATCGTCCCTTTCCCGGCTCAAGTCGTACGAGCTCACCAAGACCAAGGTCTCGCTGCTGGAAGACACCCTGGACGAGATCGAACGTCTGCGAAAACGACGCATGCTTCACGCATCCAGCGCGAAGACGCTCAAGGATGAACTGAAAGAAGA
>JALTPW010000996.1 GCA_026999335.1 Chromatiales bacterium | reverse complement strand
GGAAGAACTCGACATCGAGCCCGCCAAGGTTCGCGTGTTGGAGCATTTGCAAGAGAAGGCCGTGTTTATCGATCAAGGCAAGCGAAACATCAAGGTCGCGACCCTGCCACAACACCCAATTGCCAAGTCGATGGCCAGCTTTCTCATCGTTAGCAGCACCGCCTCAATGTCACCATGAGCTTTGGAGTTCACGATATCAAAACACGCTTCAGGCGCCGCCAGCGGTTCACCCTTTAAGACTTGTCGAATGAGTTGTGCCTGCTCGAGATTCAGGGAAGAGAGATTGGCGATCGTCCGCTTGACAATTTTTTACCGTCGCGAACCGATTCCCGGAGCAAAATGGCCGGTGGTGATTTTCGGTTGGGCACGATATCGATGTACATGTCCCGATGATACGTAAATATCACTATTATACAACAGGCAATACCAACGCCAATACATGGGTATATTTTGAGATCAAAAGCATCGGAAATCAACTAAAACCTTATGAATATCTGAAGGCTGAAGGTGCGTATGAAGGCCAGTTGTTTTGGTTGTCACTGTAGGATGCGGGTGAGCGGTAGCGAACCGCATCCTACAGGGATTGCCGAGAGTCATGCCAGGGCTGGGTTTGAAAAACGGGTCTACCGACCCGTATTCGGACTTTCAGTCCGTAAGACTAACCCACCCGCTTTGGCGGGTGGTTGTTGAGTGTTTTTTCATAGGCCGTCGCGGGCATGGCCCGCTCCGAGATTTTTGTTTTTTGTTGTCGCCTGCTAACGGGTTTTAGCGATCCCGGTCCAGCGTGTGTTGCCCTGGTGCTGTTCACGCGCATGGGCTTCGACGTCCTGTTCCGCCGCCTCACGGGTGGCGTGGCAGCCAGGGCCGAACCAGCCTTCGAGATTGTGCAGGCTGTGGGTGCAGATGGCGTAGTAGGGCTTATCCTGCGGGCAGGCGCCAGCCTCCGGGTAATTGCCCATGGCGTGGACGGGCGCACTGGTGAAAAACAAAATGACGGCGAGGATGCGCATCAGATATACAGGCGCCGCAGTTCGGTCTCGGGTACGCTGCGTTCCCAGGCGTCGTGAAAATACTTCAGCAGTTGCCGGGCCTCACCAGGGTTGTAGAACTCCGCCGTACCCTCGAAGCGTGCGCCGTGGGCACGGTGCAGAATCCCCACTTCATCGACGACCATAAAACCGTCGATGCGATCCTGATCCTCTTCTGCGGCGCGGTGGATAAACACATGGCTGCTGATGCGCCGCGCGAGCTCCACGATACGGTGCCCGCGGGTGATGGCGGTGCTGGGATCCTTGAGCAGGATGTAGACCTTGGAACGGGAGCTGTGAATCGCCAGTTGTTTGACCGCCTCGATGAAATCGGGGGTGTCGTACAGCACCGGGTCGAGGTTCTGGGTGAACAGATGCAATGAGCGATGCGCCTGCCGCACCAGGCTCAGTGCCACGTCACGGTTGTCGCTGCGGGTTTTCAGATAGAGGATGTCGCGGGTCTTGCCTAGTGTTTGAGCTGACAGATCCAAGCTTGCTTCAGGCTCGCTTGTCGCGGAGTCGGGCAGCACCATCTGCATACGTTGATGCAAGATGCCGGCATCCATAAAGACCTTGCCAACGGTGTGAAAACCCTGTTGTTGATAAAATCCCAGGGCCTGGGTCTGGGCATCCAGCTCGACGCTGGGCAGGCGCATTTTCTGTGCAATAGCGATCAGTGCCGTGAGCAGGGCAGTGCCCACACCCTGGTGCCGCCACGTTGGTAACACGGCCATGCGGCCGATGTGTCCGTCGGCCAGCAGGCGGCCGGTGCCGATGGGGCGATCCTGCTCGTCAAGGGCCAGCACATGGCTGCAGTTGTCGTCCCGACCGTCCCATTCCAGCTCTTCCGGTACCTGCTGTTCGTTGATGAAAATGGCTTTACGCAGAGTGCGGAGTTCCTTTTCCGCCGACTGCCAGCTGACCCGTTCGATGCGAATCTTTTTTTTCATTTTTCATCGTCCGGCGGAAATTCGACATAACCGGCATTGTAGAGTTGGCTGAGCAGTCGGGTGAAGGGTTCATCGTGCAGTGCCTCACCGAACTCATCAGTGGTGATTTGCCGCTGGTCGCAGAGCCGGGTCACATGCTTCGCGAGGGTGCGCGGCAGTGGCCAGGTCTGGCCGTC
>JALTPW010000995.1 GCA_026999335.1 Chromatiales bacterium | reverse complement strand
AAGTGCAGGATCTGGACTACGCCGAGGCCATCAGCCGCTTGAACCTGCAACAGGCAGGACTGGAGGCTTCGCAGCAGAGCTTTGCCAGGATACAGAATCTGTCCCTGTTTAATTTCCTGTAGGGCGTAGCTCGCAGCGGTGATACGAAAAAGGGCGCCCCGTTTGCACGGAGCGCCCTTTTTGTCGTGCCAAGTGGCGGCTAGCTGCCAGCGGTGATGCTGGAACTGATGCTGTCGATGGTGATGTCATAGCGGGTGCTGCTAGCCGTGCTACTGTCCGTACAGGTATTCTGCATTTGGATGACCCCGATCTCGGGAACGATATACATGTCGCCGGAATGGGTTGATATTCCATCACTGCAGAGATCGAAAATGTCGAATGTCAACGGCAGTTGGCCGCCAACATCGACGTCCGGAAAGACTTTGCCAGCAGTAAATTTGACCCAGAAGGGATTGGCGTAGTTGCCGATGTTGGTGTTGATTCGCTTGCTGTCACCGATGATCTCGATGGATGTTGTGGATTCGCCGACGTTGTCCAGGCAGCCTGGAGTCCCTGTGTAGCAGTTGTCCATGAGATTGTATTTCACCGTGTAGGCGTCGTTGATGAATAGCGGTGATTTCAACGTGATTACTGTTTCCTGGCCACCTAGGACAGGGTTGGAGGGGGGCGCGAAACCGTTGCTGCCGCCCTTGTTGTTCAGCCAATAGTACTGGCCGGTAGTCGGGTGACCACCCATGGCCACCAGGCGTTCGGTGCCGGCGCTGGCGGGGTTGCTTGAGGCGTTATCCTGGTGGACGTACTGAATAACCACCGTTTCGGAGGGGTTGCAAGATGCGTCACCCAGACAGAACAGGTAACGTTTTTCGATCACGTCGTAGGGGTTGCCGTCATTGCCCGCATTGCCATCAGGAGAGGTCAAGGGGGAGTAATTGCCCCAGCGAACCTCCAGCGTCCCGGCCTGGGCATTGCCGGCACTGGTGCCGGACAATGTGGTGGCAATGACGTTGTAGCGAATCCAGTCGCCTTGTTTGTAAATGCGCAAATTATCGCTCTTGCGGTAATAGGGTGGCTCCGGTTCTTTTTGCTCCACCAGACAGCCCGTCAGGGCGACGCTGGTCAGGGTAACGAGGGCGATGGCGGCAATTATTCGGGGGTGCTTTGTCATCGGTTTTTCCTTAAATCTTTGTGGGTTTGATTCCCCACTGTGCAAGTATCGTCATTTCGGTGCATGCCGGAAGCCAGTGGCTGTGGGTATTGGCCTCGAGTATCCTGCGTTGTCCTGCCGCCCGTCATGTGGGCGTTCGCCGGTTGATGTGTTGCGGCAGCATATTTCGGTGATTCAATAATAGTTGACCCATAGGATGCCCTTTTGTTCGTGTCGGCGCAAAGTTCAGGGCCGTTAAGGCTTGACGGTAATGCTATGCTAACGGTTGTTTTTCATCGGGTAAGTCTATTTATGAGCCGTCATTCCTCTCCGTCTGTTTCCGCCACCTTCGACCTCGATTGCCGCCGCTGCCCGCGTCTCAGCCGGTTTCTTGACGAGGTGCAACAGGATTACCCGGACTATCATGCCCGTCCGGTGGCGCCCTTTGGCGCTGCGCGACCATCGCTGCTGATCGTCGGCCTGGCCCCCGGCATGCATGGCGCCAACGCCACGGGCCGGCCCTTCACCGGGGATCACGCCGGCATCCTGCTCTATCAGACCCTGTTCGACTACGGCTTCAGCAGTGCGCCGGTGTCCGAATCGGCGCGCGATGGCCTGAAACTGCGCAATTGCCGTATTACCAACGCAGTAAAATGTCTGCCACCGCAGAACAAGCCGGTGGGCGCGGAGATCAAGGCCTGCAACGATTTTCTGCGCGCGGAGCTGGAAGGGCTGAAAAAGGGTGCGGTGGTGCTGGCCCTGGGCAGCATCGCCCATCAGTCAGTGGTGCGTGCCTTTGCTCTGCGGCAGAAGGATTTTCGTTTCGCGCACAATGTGCGGCATGCACTGCCGGGCGAGCGCCATCTGCTGGATTCCTACCATTGCAGCCGCTACAACACGCAGACGCGGCGGTTGACGGAGCCCATGTTTTGCGCCGTGTTCCAGCAGGCGCGGGATTTGATCGATGCTTAATGAGTCCCTGCACCCACTATCAGATGTGTAGGAGCGGGC
>JALTPW010000994.1 GCA_026999335.1 Chromatiales bacterium | reverse complement strand
AAATTGGCGCCGCTGCGGCTTACCCGCTTGGTAGGCGGGTCGAGGATCAGCCGCCAGCACTTGCTCAATCAAGCGTTGCAAGCCGGGATAATCCGCTTCTGCCGCCTTTATCTTCGCCTCAGCCTCGGGACTGAAGACCACCGGCAACAGCGCCCTCGGCGCGGCCTGCGCATAACCCGCACGGGCATCAGTAATGGCATCGCCATAGGGCAGATAGGGCTTGATATCCAGCACCGGAGTACCATCCAGCAAGTCGATACCGCCCAGTTTCAGCAGCCGCTTGCCATCCTGCTCGACAATACCCTGCAGACGCACGACCGACAGGCCGATGGGATTAGGGCGAAATGGCGAACGCGAAGCGAATACGCCGATGCGGCGATTTCCCCCCAGGCGCGGCGGCCGCACCGTAGGTCGCCAGCCATCACGCAGAGACTGATGAAACACGAAGACGATCCACAGATGCGAAAACCCCGCCAGTTCCGTCAATGCCTCCGCACAATCATAGGGAGGCAATAACTCCAGTGAAGCCTGCGCCTCTGTGACCAGACCGGGCTGACGCGGGATACCGAATTTCTGCTTGAAACAGGAGTGGATCACGCCGATAGAGGAAAACTCGAAGGATACCTGCATGAAATCCCTAAAAACGGCGGAGAAGCCCTGATGATATCACTGTAGTTCCCTGACAGAGAAAGCAAGTCCTAATTTTTACCACGGTAATACGATCTATATTTGCAGATCACAAGCCGCTAGTATCGACGAGTTGCGCCCAAACACCACCAAAGGAATATTCACCGATGCGCCGATTTTCGCTCAAAAACCTGTTCAAACGCAGCAGCGCCGCAGACGCCATCACAGAACGCCGCAAACGGCCACGGCCGGATAACGGCTACGATATCACTATTTTGGTCGTGGATGACTCGCCGACCGTTATCGCCGCATTCACCAAAGTACTGACCCAGGCAGGCTTCCAGGTAATCACCGCCATGAATGGCGAAGACGGCGTGAGCAAGGCCAAGGCCGAACGGCCGGATCTGATCCTGATGGATGTCGTGATGCCGGGCATCAATGGGTATCAAGCCACGCGCCAGCTACGCCAGGAACCCAGTACCGCCGATACGCCGATTATCATCGTCAGCGGGGAACAGCAAAGCACCGAGCAGATGTGGGGTCGCAAGGCTGGCGCCAACGGCTTTATCAGTAAACCCATCGACCGCGACGCCTTCTTCGGCAAGATATTCGAATGCCTGGGCGAGGACAGACTCCGCGCTAAATCCACAGATAGCAGGGATCCTGGATAATCGGTGTGCAGAATTATTACGGAATGAATTCCAGCTCCGTCTCCACGACCTCTTCTTCGACGACTGGCGCCACTGACTGATCTGCCGAGGCAGACCCGTCCAGGGCGGGAGCCGTCTCCGCAATGGTCTCCACGACCACCGTCCCCGCCACCGGAATATCACCACGACTGGCTTCGTCCGCGCTATTGACGGGGGCAGCCTCCGGCGCCTCGCCGACAGGCCTTGCCGCCGGGCTGGGCACATCGCTATCCGTGACAACGTCATCAGTAGTATCCGGACGGCCTTCTATCTGATCACCGACAACGGCATTAGCATCCGCGCCATTGGCCATGCCCTGCGGAACCACACCCTCTATCTCGGAAACCGGTACGGCTATCCGGGCTTCCGCTGTCGCGGAGAATGCGGGATCCTCCACCACAGGAGACACATCGGTTGTCACACCGGTTGCGACAACCGGCTCAGGCTTGCTCAACGGATTTTCCGTCACCACCGCCTCCGCCTCCAATGCCTGCATGACATCTTGCAGACTTGCCGCATCCGGCGCCTGCAACACCGGCGCATCGGTCGATGCACCAACGGCCACTACCCCGGCGGACTGATTCAGTGACAACTCCGCTTCACGCCGGGCCGCCTGCAGCGCCTGCTCACGCGCCTTCTGTTCGGCCTCGCCGCGGATCGTTTCCAACCGCTGCCGCAGTCTGGCCATCTTCTCTTCACTGTCCTCCACCGGCGCTACTGCGGCAGTGGCTGTTTCGGTATCACCCTCTTTATCAGCCGTTTCATGACGTTTTTCACGACCCTCCCCATCCTTCCAGGTCGACAGGGTCGACGATACCTTGTTCTCAATGACGTCCAGGGA
>JALTPW010000993.1 GCA_026999335.1 Chromatiales bacterium | reverse complement strand
GTAACGCGATTCTCAAAATCGTACCTGCATCCATTCGCAGACAGCGTATCGCTGCAAACCGGTGCAGACATACCTATCTCATTCGAGGTGTTGGCATGATTGAGGTGTTCCCTGTCACGCTAGGCGACGACCCTTCCGCGCTTCGCGAAACCACGGTGATCCGTAACGGAAGGCGGAAAAGGTGTTCGAGATCACGCATCTGGTACGCGGATTGGCACATGGCCATGAGGGGAAGGCGACGACATCATGCGCAGGACATTTTCGCTCCAGAAGGCGCGTGGGTTCTCGCGCCGGAATACGGGGTTGTCGTCGCATCATCGGCCGATACCGGACCAACGGAGAAGGGCGGACACTATATCCGCTTTCGCACACCAGAGGGGCGCACATACTACATGGCGCATCTAATGGACCTGCCAGACGTGCGAGCTGGCGAGCAAATCATCCCTGGTCAGCTCATTGCCAGGGTGGGACGTACCGGCAACGCAAGAACAACATGCCCGCACCTTCACATTGGCGCGCGAAAACAAGGACGCGCCATTAATATCTATTCGGAGCTGGTGGCGAAGGACCCTACCATAGCCCGTCGCAAGGCGGGCAACGGCAACGTGGAATGAGCATCCGGGATCGGTATAGACGCGCTGGGGTTGCCGTCTTTCGCGCGCTTCAGGACGCGCCAGAACTGCTCGCGCTGGTCGAGCAAAGCATGGGAACTGAAGCGCGCGATGCGTGGTCGCGACTTATCGAAGAATGGCGTGCCAACTACCGCGAAGCGCGTGCGCAGTGGAACCGACGTCGAAGCGATGGACAACCATCGGAAGCTTCGAGAGAAGTAGCGGCAGAACTACTCGAAAGAACGTCTGCGCAGATGCGTGAAGCGATGCGTGAACTTGCAGGTCATATCCGTCGCATTCCTCCGCTTGTTCGTGCGGCGCAGGCGGCGGGATTGTGGACGCACGTAGAAGCGCTGGATCGCGCCGCAGAAGGCGCTGGTCGCGCCGTGCGTGCTGGGCTTGGCGCGCTTGGCGCTGGCGCCGTGCTTGGACTTGGAGTGCTTGCACTTGTGCTTCTCGGGGGGCGCCGATGAATCTTGATGAGCTATCGCTCGGAGCCGCCGCTCTCGCTGTCCTGCTCTACGCGCTTGAGCGCATGTTCCGCTTGCTGGAACTTCGCGAAAGGCACCGGGGCCTTCCGACTGAAAAGAGGGAGAATCGAGATGAGAAAGACGATTGAGATTCTGCAAACGGCGCGAGACGTGGCGACAATCTACGCGATTGTGTTCGCCGTGCTGTTCTTCCTTGGCGCATCTTCCGGTTGCGCCCATGGAGAAGCTGTTTCCGCGTGCGACGCTTACCGCGCGCTTCGTCAAGCCGCATGTACAGTGTGCGAAGACGCGCCGGATTTTGGTTGCCCGATGCAAGAGCAATCGCGATGAGCACTGCGCTTTCGAGAAAGACCAAGGGTAGTCCTGGGCGGATTCTTTCGTGGTCGCGACGCCACCTTCCGCAAGGCGAATATCGTCTCGTGACTGACGGGCTTCACGAGCCAATGGTCGTCAATGTCTGGCCATCTTCTGCCCGAGATTCTGGCGCAGATTGGGGTGAAGAAGTCATCGCTTGCGCGCAATCCGACTGCGATGCTCGCGGAACAACAACGCAATATCAGTTGCAGTGGATTGACGACGGTGAGGTGAGAGCCACCTATGTCATTCGGTGTCGTCCGGCAGACGAAGGACCAGTGGAAGGCGCATCCATCGACGGGATTATCTCGCAGCAGATGCGCCACACTGAAGCGATGGTCCGTATGATGGCACAGCTGGTAGGTCAGACTGCGCAGCAGCAGCAAAGACTAGTCGAAACCCTCGCGCAAAGGCTTGAAGGGCTGGAGCGTGAGCGAGCCGAGATTCTGAAGACGCAGGTTGAGGCAGTCACCGCGCTTGCCGAAGCTGAAGCTACGATGGCCACGGTTGAGTCGTCACAAAAGGAAGACGAACTGCGACAGAAACGGCTTCAGAAACTAGCGTTGCTTGTCGGAAAGAGCATCGCGAAAGAGAACCCCGAAGCCGCGCCGGTTCTCGCGGAAATTGCTTCCGCTGTTGGCGAATAGCGCGGCAGCATAGCGGAGCGCTGGCAAGCGCGGAGCGTAGCCTGGCAGTGCTGTCAAGCGATCTTCGTGCTGTTACTCACGGCGTATATGCCGCGAGCATACATGGCAACGGTTGTCAAGGCGAAAGCAGCGGAAATTGGCGTGGCATGACGCAAAACAGCTCCCCCGCCCCCAGTTGCCAGAAGTGGCACATCGGGTCTGCGCTTTGCGCTAGCATCGCCACTGGACCCCGCACATCCTGTGTGTGTCGCCACAGGGTGACAGAACGGAGAACGGACCATGTTTGCGACAAAGGCTGACTTCATGCGCTATATCAGCGATCATCTCACTGCTGCCGGCGTGACAGATCCTTCGGACGTGCGTTTCGCCCTAGCCCATGCGCTGGACTGGGATCACGAGCACGGTCCGCCGAGGTGGGACGAGTACGACGGCGAATGGGCTACGCAAGCGCTGGATGTGGCCATTGATGCTGTCAGAGAGAGGTGGGCGAGAGAATGGAACAACGGATGATCGACACCGAGATGACCGAGATGACATGGGCGGCGGGAGTGCTGTTCCTCGCGGGCTTTTCGCGCGCAATAGGGCTCGATGCGCCTGTGACTTCGGCGACAGTTGCGCTCACCGCGTACGCGGCAGACGGTGGTAGTATCACGCAAGCTGAGCTGGAGGCAGCGATGAAGCTTCTGGAGCGAGCAGCTGACCTGCACCGAATGCCACGGGAAGATGACGACCGACAGCTGAGCATCCCGGGAGCGTGAGCGCGCTTGGCAACTACGCGAGTTATGTAACCCCCCCTTCCGCGGAAGCGGAAGGGGGGGTTCGCTCGTTGGCGGAAGCGCTCCGAGACGCCGGGCGACCCGTGCAACCTCGCAAGCGCGTTCGCGGATGCGCCGCGGTACGAATCGCAAGCAACGTAGCAATTTCGAGTACTTGCGCGACGTCGGGACTTGCGACGTGCGGGTCTTGCTGGGATTGCCCTGTGTGCTCACACAAAATCCGCGTCGGGCGCGCCGCCGAAATTCAGGATGCTGTGCGACGGTGGCGGGCATCGGGCCCCGACGCCACAGTGGGGATGCTCACACTTACTATTCGCCATGGACTCGGCGACGATTTGCGGCGCATCCGGGCGGGGATGGGCCGCGCTTGGTCACGCCTCATCCGTGGCGCGCCGTGGAAGCGTGCGTGCCTCAGATGGGGGATGAGCGGGTTCGTGCGCTATCTCGAAGCCACTCACGGGGAGAACGGTTGGCACCCGCACTTTCACGTCCTAGTGTTCCTTTCTGGCACACCAACGGACGGTCAGCGTGCCATGCTGACACAGTGGATTGGCGAGCGCTGGCGTGAATGCGTCGAGCGGGAGCTTGACAAGTCGGCCGTGCCAAGCATGGAGCACGGCGCCGAATTCGAGGTTATCCGGCACGATGCTAAAGCATCGAAATACTTAGCCAAACTCGGGTTAGAGCTTTCGTCAGACTTCCGAAAGTCGGCGCGGCGAAAAGGGAAAACCCCGTGGCAAATCCTCGACGAAGCCGCGCGCGGAGACAAGCGAAGCGCGCGACTTTGGCACACTTGGTCGGCGGCAATGCTCGGCGCCCGGATGCACACCTGGTCGCGTGGCCTGCGAAATTCGCTCCGAATGGGGGATGAGATGGACGACCAAGCGCTGGCCGAGCAGACCGAAGCGGAGCCGTCCGACCTCGCAGCCATCATTCCCGGCGCCGACTGGGACGACCTTCGGCGGCGCCATGGCTCATGGCGCGTGCGTCGAGCCGCCGCCGACGGGCGAATCTGCACGCTTTGCCGCGACGAAGCGCAGTTCGACCGGATACAGTGTGCCACCGAGCGGTTCCGCGAAGCATGGCGCAAGATGCAAATCGCTTGTGATTCTGTGCTTTTCTCAGCGATGGCACAACTACGTCCAGCGTTGTGCCAAAGCGCGCTTGCAGAAAGCGCTTGACAAGCTCAATTTGGCACGCAAGCCTCTTGTAACTGCGCCAACGTGGCGCAACGGAGGTTTGCAAATGGCATCGAAATTGAGCCGCGCGAGGGAAGCTGCGAAGCGCGCGCGTGAAAAGGCAGCTGAAGGACGACGGATGGCGGTTCGCCGCGCTAGCACGGCCGGAGCCGGGTTCATCATCGGGTCGATGGAGCGGAGCGGGGCACTAGAGAGCATTCCGCAAATCGCGGGCGTGCCGCGCATGGTCGTCCTGGCAGGCGTCGGCGTCGTCGGCGGCATGTACGCGAAGGGCGCCATCGGTGACGCCCTAGACGGCCTGGGCGATGCAGCTCTGGCAATCGGCGCCTATCAGCTCGGTTCTTCCGGCTCTGTCTCTGGCGAGGAGGTCATTGACGACGTCCCAGTGCTCGACGAAGCGACGGCGCATCGGCTCGCCGAAGAACTCGCCGACGCCGAGATTTCCGGCTACGAAGATGAGCTGGATGCCGTTCTTTCCGGCGTCGAAGACGACGAGCCGGAGCCATGAGGTACTACCTACCGGGGCGGAAACCGGCAAAGAAACCAGCAAAGAAACCGGCAAAGAAACCGGCAAAGAAACCGGCAAAGAAACGCCGGAGAAAGCGGAAGGTGAAGAATGGATGAGCTCGATTTCTACTACGATGACGGAGATTTTGGCGCCATCGAAGGCGACTTCTACGATGAGGGGGACCCGGCCGGAGAAGTCGGTCTGTCGCTGAAGCGACGCCGACGACGCCGACGCGCTCGCCGCGCCTTCGGGGCGATGTTCGGCGGCCCACTGGCATGGGGAATCATGGCCCGCCGTCGGCGCCAGCGGGGGCGCCAACGGGCTCGACAGGCAGCAGCGATGGCAGCGGCGCATGGCCAGTGTGCGCCAGCGCTCCCCCGACCGGACTATCCCGTCACTGACGGGCATCGCATCATCGCAGGTAGCCAGCGTCAGGTACCCCTCGGACTCGGCGTCGCAACGGCGACGGCAGGGGCCATCACAACGCTGACGGCGACGGTCCAAAGGGCCTTTCAGCCAGAGAAGCTGGTCATCAGCTCGGCGGGAATCGCAGACCTGAACGTGCTGGAAATTCTCATCGGCGTGAGGAACCAGCTGGCCGGAACCGAGGAGCTACCGGCAGAGCTTTTCGACGCACGCGCCGTCGGAACGTCAATGCTTTGGGACCCTGCTGGTCCAGGCGTGGACGTGACCCTGCGCATCGGAAACGGAGGCGCGGCAGACCATGTTGTCACCGCAGCGCTTCTCGGAAGCGCGTCGAACTGAGTCCGCTTCAATGCCGATTTCAATCGACATTCGGCACGAACTCAACGGTCGCGCGGACATTCAGGACGCGCTAGACGCACTCACGCTGCTGGCCCGTCGGCAACTGCGCCGGCGGGCTTTGCCGCGCCTATACGAATCGGGAGTGCGGTACAAGCGAGAGTCGAAGCGACCGCGTGAGCGCTGGCAAACTCCACTCGAAACGCTCCGTCGTGGCATCGGAGACTGCGAGGATTTGGGGACGTGGCGTGCCGCAGAGGTCGGCGGGCGGGCATTTCCTGTTCGCGCTGGAAGAGGTTGGCACATCCTTGTTTGGCGCCCCGATGGGCGCATTGAAGACCCGTCCAGGGTCCTTGGAATGGGGCAATGATTTCAACGTATGTTTCGGGAGATTCAATGGTGGCGCGATGGACTGACGGTGAGTCGTCAATCGTAGTGCGCGAGCCATTGAATGTCGGAGTCGGCGAAGTTGGAGCGAAGGGCCGTGCGCTTCGCGGCTTGTGGCGCGCGGCGAAGCGCGCGGTGCGCGCGACACCCTACGGAGCCGCGGCGGATACTGCCATTCGCGCAGCGAAGGAAGCGCGTCGCGCGCTTCGAGGCGGACGACGACGAGGACGACGGCGAGGAGAAGCGCAGCGCACCGTGGCGCTTGCGCCAGAGGACGCTCTACGAGTGGCGCGTTACGTTCTGTCCCTTGAGATTCCACCTTCCGTTGCCGTGAGGGTACTACGGGGGTTGCTGTGACGATCGCGAATGCAAGCCGCCTTGGACGGGTCGTCAGCTTCGCTGCGAGCGACCCTGCAAACCCGAACAAATCGGAAGAACATCCAGCAATCGACGTCAACGGAACGCGCTTCGATACGCCGGTTCAATGGACGGTTCTGGCCCAGTACACCGATGAATCGCTTGCAACCGATGACTGGAACGCCGACAAAGTTGCAGGAATAAACCAACCAATCCTTCCGCCACTACAGCTTTCAATTACGCAAGGCGGCGGTGGAACACACGTTCATCGGGAACACGTCATTCCGCGTTTTGGAGTGTCCGTTCCTCTGGTTTCGTCTTCATTTCGTGTTTCAGTGGGCAAGCTAAGAGCAACGTTGACCGCTCAGTCCGTTCGGGTGATTGCGGTTCCATGTCTTCCATATCCATCAACTCAGCACACTGGACCAACGGCGAAGATTCCAGCTTTTTCATCACAGTTTGCAAGAAGGCCCAGTGCCCTAATCGAGAGTCTTGCTCAGTCCGATGCATTCGGAAACGTTCTAGTAGTAACGCGATTCTCAAAATCGTACCTGCATCCATTCGCAGACAGCGTATCGCTGCAAACCGGTGCAGACATACCTATCTCATTCGAGGTGTTGGCATGATTGAGGTGTTCCCTGTCACGCTAGGCGA
>JALTPW010000992.1 GCA_026999335.1 Chromatiales bacterium | reverse complement strand
CAGGCTGCGGGTCACATGGCCGAGGTTCCAGTCCAGCCCAGCGGACTGGTAGAGCAGAACTTCGTCGGCCTCGCTCAGTGCCGGGCCGAGGGTATCGCGGTGAATGCCGAGGCGCATGGTGTTGGAACGTGGCTCCAGCACGGCGAGGATACGGGCCTGCCCGACCCGTGCGCGCAGACCGGCAAGGGTGGTGGCGATGGCCGTGGGGTGGTGGGCGAAGTCGTCGTAGACGGTGATGCCGCCGATCTCGCCGCGCATCTCCATGCGCCGTTTGGGTGACTGGAAACGGCTCAGTGCTTCGCTGGCGTATTGGGTCGGTACGCCAGCGTGACGGGCGCCAGCGATGGCGGCGAGGGCGTTCTGTACATTGTGCTGGCCGAGCAGGCCCCAGCGCACGTGGCCCTGTGATGCCGCGCCGAAAAAGACCTCGAAGGCGCTGCCGTCCGCCTGTTCGAGACGTGCGTGCCAGCCTTTCTTGCCAATGCTCTCCAGCGGTGTCCAGCGGCCCATGTTCAGTACCTTGGTGATGTGTGGATCATCGTCCGGGGCGATGATCAGACCGTTGCCGGGCACCGTGCGCAGCAGGTGGTGAAACTGGCGTTCGATAGCCTCGATGTCGGGAAAGATGTCGGCGTGGTCGTATTCGAGATTGTTCAGCATCAGCGTACGCGGGCGGTAGTGGATGAATTTGGAACGTTTGTCGAAGAAGGCGGTGTCGTATTCATCCGCTTCGACGACGAAGAAGGGCATCTTGCCCATGCGCGCCGAGAGACCGAAATTGCGTGGCACGCCGCCGATGAGAAAGCCCGGCGCGAGACCGGCATCTTCGAGTATCCACGCCAGCATGGAGGCGGTGGTGGTCTTGCCATGGGTGCCGGCCACCGCCAATACCCAGCGATCCGCCAGCAGGTGTTCGGCGAGAAAGGCCGGGCCGGAAGTGTAGGGCAGGCCGCGTTCGAGCACCGCCTCCAGCGCCGGATTACCGCGTGACAGGGCATTGCCAATCACCACCAGATCCGGCGCCGGTTGTTGTGGCGAGAGTTGTGGCGAGAAAAGTTGCGCCGGATCCCAGCCTTCCGTGAGTTCGATACCGGCCTCGGCCAGCTGGGTGCTCATGGGCGGGTAGACATTCTGATCCGAGCCACTCACGGTCAGCCCCATTTCCCGCGCCAGCAGGGCGATGCCGCCCATGAAGGTGCCGCAGATACCGAGGATATGGATGTGCATGGTGTCAGCTTCCCGCGAGGTACAGTGCGCTCATGACGCAGATGGAGAGATACATGTAAAACAGGGCCAGGCCCGAGGCGGCCCACATCATGATGCCCAGGGCGTGACGCAGGATATGACCAATAACCATGATATTCCAGATCACCAGGCCGAGCAGCAACAGCGGCAGGCTGCTGCTCTGTCCTTCCGGCAGGCCCTGCAGGAAAGTGATCAGCGGCCAGCCCACGAGGCCGAACAGGACGCCGGTGCCGGCCAGGGCGGTGTAGGTTTGGGTGAAACGCGGTGTCTTGCCAGTGATCCACAGGCTGAACCAGGCCAGGGCCGCCAGCATGAGTGTATCGACCATCGCCGACAGTATCGCCAGGCCCAGCGACAGTTCCAGCAGCGACACCGCCAGGCCGATGGCGAAATAGCCGGTGGTGGTGAGTATCAGCAGAAAGCGGGAGCCGGGCAGATCCTGAGGTGTGCCGCGCAGGCGGCAGATATTGATGAATAACAGAAGCAGGGTGGTCATGGCGGGTTGGTTTTTTTCATATTACCGAGGGGGTATTGTTTTATCGGTACGCCTGCGCCGCCGTGGGTGTTATGTTTATGATTCTACTGGGCGGCTGCCAGCATGAGAGGCATCATAGCAGGCCCGCTGAAATCACAGGACACCCCATGAAAGAAATTTTCGTCGATACCCCCGAGGCACTGGCCACCCTGTGCGACAGCCTGCGCGGCTGTGAAGCGTTGGCGCTGGACAGCGAATTCCTGCGTGAAAAGACCTATTACACTCAGCTCTGTCTGTTGCAAATCGCCAGCGACGAGCTGATTGCCTGCGTCGATCCGCTGGCGCTGGAAACCATCGACCCACTGCTGGATATCTTCTACGACCCGCAGGTCGTGTTGGTGATGCATTCGGCGCGGCAGGATTTGGAGATCTTCTTCGACCTGCGCGGAAGCCTGCCCGGCCCGGTGTTCGATACCCAGGTTGCCGCCACCCTGCTGGGTTATGGCGATCAGATCGGCTACGCCAATCTGGTGCGTGAATTCACCGGCGTCGAGCTGGACAAGCAGCACACGCGCACCGACTGGAGTCGTCGTCCACTGGGCGAAGGACAGCTGCGTTATGCTGCTGATGACGTGCGCTACCTGCTGGATATTTACCGTGAACAGCGCCGCCGCCTGCAGGAAAAGGGCCGCGAGGAATGGCTGCAGGCCGATTTCGATGCCCTGGTGGACACCAGCACCTACGACCCGCCGGTGGAAAACCTGTGGAAGCGGGTACGCGGCAACCAGCCACTCAAGGGGCGTCAGCTGGCCATTGCGCAGGCGCTGGCCGTGTGGCGGGAGGAACAGGCACGGCGCGTCAACCGCCCGCGCCGCTGGGTGCTGAAGGACGATGTGATCATCGACATCGCCCGCCGTGTACCCAAGGATCTGGCGGCGCTGGAGCAGATCCGCGGACTGGAAGGCCGCACCTTGGAACGTCACGGCGAGATGCTGCTGGGTCTGGTTGAGCAGGCCTGCAAGCTGCCACAGGAGGCCTGGCCGCAACGGCCCAAGCTTGCCCGCCTGACGCCGCAGCAGGATGCGGTGGTGGATCTGATGATGGCCATCGTGCGCACGCGTGGCGCCGAGCACGATGTCAGCACCGCGCTGCTGGGCAATCGCAAGGCACTGGAGGCATTGATGGCCGGGGCGGAGGACAGCCCATTACGACAGGGTTGGCGTGCGCTGCTGGTGGGTCGGGATTTGCAGGCCCTGTTGGCCGGCGAGTGCGGCTTGCGGGTGGCCGATGGGCGGTTGGTGATCGAAGGGGGTTGAAAACCACCACGGAGACACGGTGTACAAAGCAGATCGGCAGTCTCGTGCGCACAAAATGGAAAACCAATGCCCTTGAGAATTCCGTGTCTCTGTGGTGAACCTATTCAGCGAGTAGCCTGGATGAAACGAAATGGAATCCGGATTAGGGCAGCGGCATATCTCCCGGATTACGTTGCTGCGGGCTTTGATAGCCGGTGAGTGTCATCTGCGGATGGCCGATGGGCGGTTGGTATATGGAAACGGCTGAAGATCCGGATGGCTGTGGCCCAATTTCTACTGTAGGAGCGGGCTATGCCCGCGATGTTTTTGCTTGCTTAGGAAATTGTGGGAGTGGCTTCAGCCACGATGAAGCTTGGTTTTATTCGCGGCTGAAGCCGCTTCCACAAATTTATTGTTTTCCCGTCCTTCATCGCGGGTATGGCTCGCTCCTACGTAAGGAACGTGCATGCAGCGTGTCAGTGATTGGACGGTTCATCCAGGTCGAAATCGGGCGGCGTGGCATCGGCAATACGATGCGATTCATCGGCCCAGGCGCCTAGATCGATGAGGCGGCAGCGGTCGCTGCAGAAGGGGCGTGCGGGATTTTTCTCTTTATCCCACACGGCGGGTTTGCCGCAGGTGGGACACTTTACGGTCTTTATGATCTTCGCGCTCATAGGGCGCAGCAGCTGAGTTGGAAGGTCACGTCTTCCGTGGCCTGCAGGGCGCGTTCACCCGTGCTGGCCTGCAACAGGCGCACGGTGAAGCGGTGGCGGCCACCACTGATCTCGACAAAATATGGCGAATTTTCAGGCAGGGTAACGCGAATCAGTTGGAAGGGGGTGGCACTGTCCAGGTTCTGCTGGTAGATGCCGCCTTCGGCGGTGCAGTGCACGGGGGTGGCGCTCTCGCGGATCAGTTTCAATATCAGATCCACGGACAGGCGCAGGGTGTCGAGGCAGCCATACCAGTTGCGCAGATCGGCGATGCGCGTCTCGGCATTGCGCTGCAGCCAGTGTCGGTACGGCGGCAGGTCGAAGTCGCACAGGCCGCCGGGGATACCGCTGCGTTGCAGCAGCAGTTTAAAGAATTCGTTGTCGCGCAGCTCTTGGGCGATGGGGCCGTCCATATTGCGCAGGTGTGATTTGAGGCCGCCGAGGGTGACGAGCAGGGAATCCAGGGTGTCGTGATTGACGCCCGCAGTCTGTGCCAGCGGCTCGAGGGTGGCGATGATGCGCTCCAGCTCCTTCACGGCCTCGGTCTTGATATCCACGCGGCCGATGACGTGCAGGATCTCCAGCAGGTTTCCGAGACAGGTATGGCTGTCCTGCCCGGACTCACTGCGCAGGCAGTGGCGGGTCTGGCCAAACAGGCATTCCAGGCGCAGAAAAAAGCGCAGGCGTTCGCTGAGGGGTTGTTCGTAGAAGGTGATGGGTGTTTGCACAGGTCGGATTCATATTTCGCTGAAGCGGCATTGTCCACGAGACGGCGGGCGTAGGCAAATGCGCGGCAGTGTCGGTTGGCGGTGAGTGCCGCGAACCCCAGCAGTTGCGCAGCGACTTTGGCAACCCCGTCGATTCAACGCAGCGGTCGCAGGGGGGCGGAGAACGCAAAGATAATTCATTCAAAAACCGTTGCGTTACTGTGTTTTTTGCGTTTCATTAGCTGTACTCGACAAGGCCGTCTGGCCATTACGGCTGGTTTTCAGCCCGTTGACGATAGCGTCGGTGCAGGGCCTCTACCTGTTCCCGCAGGGCCGTGAGATCCCCCTCGTTGTGGATCACGTCGTCGGCGGCTCGCAGGCGGGCATCGCGGCCGATCTGGCTGGTAATAATGGCCTCGGCCTGCTGGCGAGTTATGCCATCGCGGGCGGTGGTGCGCCGAATCTGCATTTCGCGCGTAGTGTCCACCACCAACACCCGCTGTACCAGATCCTGCCAGCCGCTTTCGATCAGCAGTGGCGCGCTGACCAGGCAGTAGCCACAGGCGGGTGTGAAGTCGGCGATACGCTGCTGGATTTCTGCCCGGATGCGCGGATGGAGGATGGCTTCCAGCTCGTGGCGTTGTTCGGGGTGGGCAAAAACCTGTTCACGCAGACGGGCACGGTTCAACTGGCCCGAGTCGTCGAGCATGTCGGCGCCGAAGTGTTCGGCGATGACGGTCAGCGCGTGCCGGCCCGGTTCGACCAACTGGCGGCCGATGTCGTCGGCGTCGATGACGGGGACGCCAAGGGCTTCAAAATGGCGGGCGACGGTACTTTTGCCGCTGCCGATGCCGCCAGTGAGTCCGATGATCAGCATGCGGTGAGCATACCGGGCGGCGGGGTTGGCGTATAGCGGGTGGATTGACAGACGGTAGGAGCGGGCCATGCCCGCGAAAATTGTTGAGAAGGCAAGCTGGTGGGAATTCAAGCAGTCTGTGGTGAAAAACAAGGCCATCGCGGGCATGGCCCGCTCCGGGTCAGGAGGGCGAACCGATGCCGGCGAATTGCAGATAGGTACGGCTGATCCACTCACCCCACAGAAAGGTGATCCAGCCGGCGATGGCCAGATAGGGACCGAAGGAGATGGGGATGTTGCGGTCGCGGCCACGCAGGACAATGAGGCCGATACCGATGACCGCGCCGACGGCGGAGGAGAGCAGGATGATCACTGGTAGGGCCTGCCAGCCCATCCAGGCGCCAAGCATGGCCAGCAGCTTGAAGTCACCGAAGCCCATGCCCTCCTTGCCGGTGAGGAGTTTGAACAGCCAGTAGATACTCCATAGGCTGAGATAGCCGGCCATGGCGCCGATGACGGCGGAATCGATGTCGGTGTAGGCGCCACTCAGGTTGAAGGCGAGGCCGAGCCACAGCAGAGGCAGGGTGATGTTGTCCGGCAGCAGCTGGTGGTCGATGTCGATCATGGTCAGGGCGATCAGCGCCCAGGTGAGCAGCAGGCCGCCGGCCAGTGGCCAGCCGAAACCGAAGTGCCAGGCGACGGCCACGCTGAACAGGGCGGTGACGATTTCGATGATGGGATAGCGGGGCGAGATGCGGGCGCCGCACCCCGAGCACTTGCCGCGTAGCCACAGGTAGCTGATGACCGGGATATTTTCCAGCGCGCTGATGGCATGGCCGCAGTGAGGGCAGTGGGAGCGGGGCCGGGACAGGCTGACGGGTTCGTCCTTCGGCGCCTGTTCCGGCTGCGCGAGGAATTCGGCGCACTGGCCGCGCCAGTCGCGCTCCATCATGAGGGGCAGTCGGTGGATCACCACGTTGAGAAAGCTGCCCACCATCAGGCCCAGCAGGGCGGTGGTGGTGAGCAGCCAGGCGGTATTGGTCGCCAGCAGGTCGAGTAGCAGCAAAGGATATCCTGTGTGCAGTCGGTCTAAATTGCCTCACCCATCTTGAAGATGGGCAGGTACATGGCGACCACCAGCCCGCCGATGAGGATGCCGAGCACGGCCATGATGATGGGTTCCAGCAGGCTGCTGAGGCCGTCCACCATATTGTCCACCTCTTCTTCGTAGAAATCGGCGACCTTGGACAGCATGGCGTCCACCGAGCCGGTTTCTTCACCGATAGCGAGCATCTGCACCACCATGTTGGGGAACAGGCCAGTTTCCTTCATGGCGACATTGATCTGCTGGCCAGTGGCGACTTCGTCGCGCATGCCGAGGATGGCTCGGGTATAGACGTGGTTGCCGGAGGCATTGGCCACGGTCTCCATGGCCTCCACCAGCGGCATGCCAGCGGCGAACATGGTGGAGAGTGTGCGCG
>JALTPW010000991.1 GCA_026999335.1 Chromatiales bacterium | reverse complement strand
CCCGAAGATGGTCAGCTGGGTGACTTTTACCTGGAAGAAAAATCCAAGCAGGTCTTCCTCACCGAGCAGGGCCACCAGCATGTGGAAGAGATGCTGGCCGAGATCGGCCTGCTGCCGGAGGGCGAAAGCCTCTATGACGCAGCCAACATTCGCCTGATTCATCACGTCAATGCCGCGCTGCGCGCCCACGCCCTGTATCAGCGTAATGTGGACTACATCGTCAAGGAGGGTGAGGTCGTCATCGTCGATGAATTTACCGGCCGCACCATGCCGGGGCGGCGCTGGTCCGATGGTCTGCACCAGGCGGTGGAGGCCAAGGAAGGCGTGGCGGTGCAGAACGAGAACCAGACCCTGGCCTCGATCACTTTCCAGAACTATTTCCGGCTCTACGACAAACTGGCCGGCATGACCGGTACCGCCGATACCGAGGCCTTTGAGTTTCAGCAGATCTACAGCTTGGAAGTGGTGGTTATTCCGCCTGCCAAGCCGGTGGCGCGCAAGGATTTTACCGACCAGGTATTCCTCACCAGTAAAGAGAAATTCGATGCAATTTGCGAAGACGTGAAGGAATGTCGCGAGCGTCAGCAACCGGTGTTGGTGGGTACGGCCTCCATCGAGACCTCGGAGTATCTCTCCGAGCTGCTGGATAAGGCCAAGGTGCCGCATCAGGTGCTGAATGCCAAGTTCCACGGCAAGGAAGCGGAAATCATCGCCCAGGCCGGTGCACCCGGTTCGGTGACCATTGCCACCAACATGGCCGGCCGTGGTACCGATATCGTCCTTGGCGGCAATCTTGATGCCGAGCTGGCGGCCGCCGATGATCTCGATGAAGTGGAAGAGGAGAAGCTCCGGCAGGCATGGAAGCAGCGCCACCGGCAGGTGCTGGAAGCGGGTGGTCTGCATGTGACGGGTACTGAACGTCATGAGTCACGCCGTGTCGATAATCAGTTGCGGGGTCGTTCCGGCCGTCAGGGTGACCCGGGCTCGACCCGCTTCTACCTGTCGCTGGAAGACAATCTGATGCGTATTTTCGCCTCCGAGCGTGTCGCTGCCCTGATGCAGAAGCTGGGTATGGAGGACGGTGAGGCCATCGAGCATCCCTGGGTCAACAAGGCTATCGAAAATGCCCAACGCAAAGTAGAGGGCCACAACTTCGATATCCGCAAAAACCTGCTGGAATACGACGATGTTGCCAATGACCAGCGCAAGGTGGTCTACGAGCAGCGCGCGGAACTGATGTCCACCAGTGACGTGTCGGAAATGGTGAAGAACATCCGTGTCGATGTGGTGGGCGATCTGGTCAGTGAATATATTCCGCCGGGTTCGCTGGACGAGCTGTGGGAGGTGCCCGGACTGGAAAAGACGCTGGAGGCCAGCTTCGGCATGGCCATGCCGGTGCAGCAGTGGCTGGATGAAGACCACGATCTGCACGAAGAGACTCTGCGCCAGCGTATTTTCGATGAACTGGAGCAGGCCTATTACGAGAAGGAGGCGCAGGCCGGCAGGGAGGTATTGCGTCACTTCGAAAAGGCCGTGCTGCTAAAGGTGCTGGACGAACAGTGGAAGGATCACCTGGCGACCATGGATCACCTGCGTCAAGGCATTCATCTGCGCGGTTATGCACAGAAAAACCCCAAGCAGGAGTACAAACGCGAGGCCTTTGAGCTGTTCGGCGCCATGCTGGAGCGCTTCAAGCGCGAGGTGATAGAGATTCTTTCCAAGGTGCAGATTCGTGCCGAAGAGGATGTCGAGGCGATTGAAGCGCAGCGTCGTTCCGAGGCGTCCGTCTCTTATCAGCACGAGCAGGTGCCGTCGGCCACCGCCGGTGGCGCACCCGAAAAAGCGCCGGCGGGCGCGGAGCCTGCGCATCAGCCTTTCGTGCGCGATGGTCGTAAGGTCGGACGCAACGAACCCTGCCCCTGCGGTTCCGGAAAAAAATTCAAGCAGTGCCACGGCAAGCTTGGCTGACCTGATCCAAGCGAAGTTGTGAAAGGGGCGCGCAGGATGACACATCTTGCGCGCTTTTTTATGCGTCCCGTGAGCCTCTTGCAAAACTCTCGCTGGTAGGGTGATGGGCTCGTTTTGTGTGCTCACGCGGTTGATTCACATTTCTCGTGGGCATGGAAAGCCTGCCCACCCTACCAGGCTGACTCTTCCGCGTTAGCCTGATCGTTGAACTGTTGGAGTGATTGGCTTGTGCCGTGGGTAGGATTGCCGCTAACATCCGTAGACTGTTTTTTGTACCCATTTTTATTGCCAGAGTTGAGGGCGTCATGAGCGTCAGTAAGCAACCACTTCCCGTTATGCATGCGGTGCCCGGACTGCGTCTGGCGGCCACCTGTGCCGGTATCAAGCAGGAGGGGCGTCGTGATGTGGTGCTGATGGCGCTGGACGAAGGCACGCAGGTGGCGGCGGTGTTTACCCGCAATGCCTTCTGCGCTGCGCCGGTGCATATCTGCCGTGCGCATCTGTCGCAGAGCGCGCCACGTTATCTGCTCACCAACACCGGCAATGCCAATGCCGGTACCGGTGAGCAGGGCGTGCGTGACGGTCTGGCCTGTTGTGAGGCAGTGGCGCAGGCGGCGGGTTGTGCGACGGCGGCTGTATTGCCTTTTTCCACCGGTGTCATTGGCGAGCCTCTGCCGGTGGAGAAAATCACCACCGCCGTGCCCGCCCTGCTGGCGGCCCTCGGCGATGACGGCTGGGCCGATGCGGCGCACGGTATTCTGACCACTGACACCGTGCCCAAGGGTGTCTCGATGCAGGTGAGCATCGATGGTGTACTGGTGACCGTCACCGGTATCGCCAAGGGCTCCGGCATGATCCGCCCCGATATGGCCACCCTGCTGGCCTATATCGCCACCGATGCACAGGTCGCGCAGCCGGTATTGCAGGCCTGTCTCGAGCAGGCCGTGGCACGCTCCTTCAACCGCATCACGGTGGATGGCGATACCTCCACCAATGATTCCTGCCTGCTGATGGCCACCGGCCGGTCGGCGTTGCGTATCGGGCAGGCTGATGGTTCGGCCTTCGAGGCGCTGTGTACGGCGGTGAGCGAGGTGTGCGAATCACTGGCGCAGGCCATGGTGCGCGATGGCGAAGGCGCCACCAAGCTGATGACCATCGACGTGCAGGGCGGTCTCAATAGTGAGGAATGTCTGCTGGTGGCCTACGCCATCGCCCATTCGCCACTGGTGAAGACGGCCTTTTTCGCGGCGGATCCCAACTGGGGACGCATCCTTGCCGTGGTTGGTCGCGCCGGTCTAAAAAACCTGGATATCAATGCCGTGCAGCTGTTTCTCGACGATGTGTGCATCGTCCGTGACGGCGGTCGGGCGTCCGAATACACCGAGGAGGCCGGGCAGGCGGTGATGGATCGTGACGAGATCAATATCTGCGTGGTGTTGGGGCGGGGTGAGGCCTGTGAGCAGGTGTGGAGCTGTGATCTGTCTTATGACTATGTGCGCATCAATGCGGAATACAGGACTTGAGGCTGGAGGGGGTAGGTTGGGGTGAGCTTGCGAACCCCAACCGACGGATGAATGCAGGCATGGAGCTGAGTGTGTTGGATCTGAACCCTCGGGTTCAGGTTGGAGGCAAAGGCATGAACGAATCGATAGTGCAGGTGGTCGCGGCAGCGGTGTTCGACGGCCAGGGCCGGGTGCTGATCACCCGCCGCGCCGACGATGCCCATCAGGGCGGTCTGTGGGAGTTTCCGGGCGGTAAGCTGGAGGCGGGCGAGGATGCGCGCAGCGCGCTGCGACGTGAGCTGGCGGAGGAAGTCGGCATTCACGTCACGGCGGCGCGGCCGCTGATCCGTGTGCGCCATGACTACCCGGACAAGTCGGTGCTGCTGGATGTGTGGCGGGTGGACGGCTTCGAGGGTGAGGCGCATGGCCGCGAGGGCCAGCCGCTGCAATGGGTCGCCCCCGCGTCACTCGGCGAGCACGACTTTCCCGCCGCCAATGCGTCTATCGTGCGCGCCGTGCAGTTGCCCGATGCCTACTTGATCACCCCCGACCTCGGTGACACGCCGCCGGCGGATTTTCTGCGTCACCTGGAATGGCGTCTACAGGCTGGTATCCGTCTCGTACAGTTGCGCGCCAAGTCCCTGGGCGAGAGTGAGTACTTGCAACTGGCGCGCGAGGCGGCGGCCCTGTGTCATCGTCATGGGGCGTGCCTGCTGCTCAATGCCGATGTTGTACAGGTGATGGCGGCCGGGGCCGATGGCGTGCATCTCAGCAGCGGCGCCCTGTGCAAGTGCAAGGCCCGGCCATTGGCGGCGGGACTGGTGGCGGCCTCCTGTCATGATGCCGATGAGCTGGCACAGGCTGCCGCCATCGGCGCTGATTTCGCCCTGCTGTCGCCGGTGGCGGCGACAGCCAGCCATCCGGACATTGAGCCGCTGGGCTGGGCGCGTTTCAGCGAGCGGGTGGCGCTGGCACCGTTTCCGGTCTATGCCCTGGGTGGCATGGGGCTGGATGATATCGAGACGGCCTGGGCGCACGGCGGCCAGGGCGTCGCCGCGATCCGCGCCCTGTGGGAGGCCTGACGCGGCTTTCAGTGCAGGGCATTGGGGCGTGACAGGGTGAAGGCGGGAACCTCCGCGTCGAAGGGTTGCCCCGCGTCGCTGACCATTTGATAGCTGCCTTCCATGCTACCGACGGGGGTTTCCAGTACCGTGCCACTGGTGTACTGAAATGTCTCGCCGGGGCGCAGGTAGGGGTGTTCACCAACCACGCCTTCGCCGTGTACTTCCTGGATGTTGCCGTTGGCGTCGTTGATGATCCAGTGTCGCGTCATCAGCCGCGCCGGCTGTTTGCCGGTATTGCGCAGGGTGATGGTGTAGGCGAACACATAGCGGTCGTCTTCCGGCTGTGACTGCTCTTCGATGTAGTTCGTCGCAACTTCGACTTCAATGTGGTTTTCACTGTCACGCACGTCATTGGGCTGATTCATGCCGGTTTCCTGGTATTGCCTGAGGGGATTTCTGGTTGATTTAGGGCCATATTACTATGGGGGGGGGTGTCTGTCTGTGATCTGCTGTCCCAGGCAGGGTGGTGAAGACATGGTGCGGTAGCCCCGACCGGTAGGGCGTTTTCTGTTGACCTGGACGATGAGGGCGATTTTGTCACCGTTGCAGCGTGTCCAGGTGATAGTGTCGTATGATTTCACCGAAACACAGCCACGCCCGTATATTTCTTATTGCGTGGTGGCTACGCCTTCCACGCGGGGATCGGCGGCGGCGCTGACCAGCGCGCGCTTTTTATCCCAGACCACGGCCTGCATATTACCCCAGCCCTGTGTGAATTCACGCAGGGTATGGCCGCGTAATTCCAGCCCGGCCACTTCATCTTTGCTGAGGGCTGCCGTTTCGTAGTGCACCACATCGGGCAGGTATTGGTGATGAAAGCGTGGTAGGCCGACCATACTGCGGGCATCGCCACCGGTTGCAAAATCCAATGCGGCCAATAGCAGCATGCTGATGATGCGGCTGCCGCCGGGGGTGCCGACCACTGCCACGCCACGCTCTGTCTGTAAAAAACTGGGTGACATGCTGGACAGTGGGCGTTTGCCCGGGGCGATGGCATTGGCCTCACCGCCGACTAGCCCGTATACATTGGGGGTGCCGGGGCGGGCGGAAAAATCATCCATTTCATCGTTGAGCAACACACCGGTACCGGGGGCGACGAAGCCGGAGCCGAAGGGGTAATTGATGGTCAGGGTGGCGGCCACACGGTTGCCCGCGCGGTCGAGGATGGAGAAATGGGTGGTGTCGCGCCCCTTGGGGCCGGCTTCCACGCCGGGCAGATAATCGCTGGGCAGGGCGCGGTCGGGGCGGATGGCGGCACGCAGGCCGTCGGCGTAATAAGGATGCAGCAGCCGTTCGGTGGGGATGCGGGTGAAATCCGGGTCGCCCAGATAGACTGCCCGGTCGCGGTAGGCGCGGCGCATGGCTTCGATGATCAGGTGTTTGCGGGTGACGCTGTCTTGTGCGTCGAGATTGAAACCGGAGAGGATATTCAATGTGGTTGCCAGCGTGATACCTCCGGAGGAGGGTGGCGCCGCCGAGGTGATGTGCATCTCGCCGTGCGGGCTGCGGTAGCGGGCGTGGATCGGTTCGCGCTCGATGATACGGTAGCTTGCCAGATCCGGCAGTGTCCAGATACCGCCGGCGCTGCGCACGCCATCGACCAGCTTTTTTGCCACCGGGCCGCGGTAAAAACCCTCGTGGCCCCGCTGGGCGATGGCCTCAAGGGTGTCGCCCAGCGCCGGCTGGCGGATCAGATGACCCACAGGCGGTACCTCGTTATCTTGCAGAAACAGCATCGCAGCGGCCGGTGAGGCGCGTAGGGCCGCGAGGCGGAATGTCGCCATACGGCGGTAGTGTTCGCTGACCGCAAAGCCCTCGCGGGCCTGACGAATAGCCGGCGCCAGATTGCGCGCCAGCGACTGGCGACCGTAATGTTCGGCCAGATGCACCATGCCTGCCGGAATGCCGGGGATGCCCGCCGCCAGCGGGCCGTCGATGGACAGACCTTTGACCACTTCGCCATCGGTGCCGAGATACATGTCTCGGTGGGCTGCTTGCGGGGCTGTCTCGCGGCCATCGAGCAGGGTCTCGAAGCCGTCTTGTGCGCGGTGCAACAGCCAAAAACCACCGCCGCCGAGTCCCGAGCCGGTGGGCTCCACCACCGCCAGCATGGCGGTTACCGCTACCGCGGCGTCGAAGGCGTTGCCGCCCTGGGCGAGGATCTCCAGTCCGGCACGGGTGGCCA
>JALTPW010000990.1 GCA_026999335.1 Chromatiales bacterium | reverse complement strand
GCCATGAAACGATGATATGGTGATCGGGATAATCATGCAATAACGCAAGCCTAGCCCCCTGATTTCTCCCTAATTTCTCTGATTTGCACTCATTTTCAAAACGCCTTGCAGAATCCCGGTGAGCGGTAACGAACCGCATCATTCGAGATTTTTTTCCAGTTGTTTTACTGCTTCCAGTTCTCTTTCCAATGCCTCTCTCAGGCCTTTTTCTGATGTATTTTCCAGCTTTTCTTGCAGCTCTTTTCTTCGTGTCCTAATATCGTATTTGTCTGGATTGCCCTCACTCCAACGGACATCCAGCGGTGAGGGAGGGGGGAACTTCACGCCACGATCAATCAATTGTTGTTTAACCTTCAGCGCCCAATCGTAAGCAGGATATTCAGGGCTGAGCAGGTTTTTAGAGAGACCATCATGTATTTGCCACGCAATATCTGCACGAGTCGCACTACGTACAGCATGATCCGCACCCTTCTCAATCAGATAATGCACCATTTCGTATCGGTTGATGTAAGACCCATACAAGGCGCTGTTACGACCTGATCGATCCGTCAAATTAATATCCGCCCCAAAGCGTATCAGCATATCAATTTGCCCTTTTCGCTCTTCAGCAACTGCGGCGAATATTGTGGGATGACCATCGCTATCCACCGCATTGGCATCCCCCCCCCCCTCCAGCAGGATCAATAACAGCTCATCATCATTGGCGCCTGCTGCGAAAATGACAGGGCTGTCCCCGTTCGGATCGGCAAAATTCGGATCAGCGCCCAGTTCGATGGCCAGACGCATTCCGGCTTTATCCTTGTGCGTCATGAGCCAGAACAGCGGCGTAATGCCTTCGTCACCGTGCATATTCAGCGACACGCCTTTCAGGTATTTACGCGCCCGGGCCTCATCGCCTTTTTCAATGGCGCGAATCAGTTCAACCATGCCGGGTCTAAAAAAATCGGTGAGTTTCATTGTCTTTCCTGTGAGTCCGCAACTGGCCAGCAGGCCGAATAGCAGGCTGGCAGTTATAGTCAGAGTTTTTTTAAGGGCGGCCATGCCCGGTTATCCGGCGCCGGTGGTGAGTGTTTGGATATCTTCTCTCTTTTGCGCCTCGATTCCGGCCAGCACCTGATCCATACCGTGCCGCGCAACAGGACTGCCGCCGTTGACGCTGGGCAGGGTTTTCATCTCACCCAGCGCCTGGGGGATATCCGGCAATGTCTTGCTGACCAAATAACCAACCCCTGCGCCCACAGGCCCTGCCACAAGTGCGCCAGCCCCGGTGCTTAGTGCACTCAATCCGGTGTTGCCATGGCGTTGCGCGCCGGTCAACACGTCACCCTTGACGGCCCGGGTCTGTATCAATTTGGCTGCGGCTTCATTGCTCATGCCGCCTTTGCGAGCAGCGGTATTGGGGTGCAGCCCGGCGGCATTGAAAGTATAACTTTTAACGCCCGTTACGGCGGTCGCTGCAGAGGCCAAACTCGCTCCTAGGGAGTGACCGACGTTAATGAAATTTCCCTTGAATTTTTCATTGGTTATTTTAGCCAAATCCATCGCCTGATCGTATTGGCCGCTTTTCCGGCCGATACCCTGCAAAAGGTTGGCCTTCGCGTCTTTCATGCCGGTCACACCAGGATTAGTGCCCTTGTAGGTCAGCAAGGTTTCACCGTTGATATCCGATTCAAACAGGGCAGCGCCAAAGCCTGTCTTTTTACTGATAAATGTCGCATTCTCCAGCCCCGCAATTTCTTTGGGATCCAGCAAATCCAGCCCAACGGGTGCTTCCGGCAGCTTGCTGATATGCCCCCGGTTAAACTCATCCACTTGATAAACATAGGCCGCTGATTCCGCCCGCAGGATGTTGTCGTTGTTATCCAGTAATCGCGCCGCAGCGGCCCGTTGCGCCGGGCTGTCTCCAGCCCTGGCGGCCAGCTGTTTGCGCTGCTGGTAGTTTTGCTTGCGTTGCTCGATGTCACGCTGTCTGGGAGTCATTGCCTGTGTGGTGATGGTGACTGCGGGGTCATTTTCTGACGCGGCAGCCACCCGCTGAGCGGCTTTTTGCTCGGCCGCCTCGATCTGTGCCCGTATTTGCGCCTTGTGGGTGTTCATGACATCGGTTGCCCCCGGGCTCAGGGCGTTGCCGCCACCGCCGTCGCCAATCAGCACGGTGGAGCAGCCACCGACGA